>JALYVA010000001.1 GCA_030853485.1 Acidobacteriota bacterium | reverse complement strand
GCTCTCACCCGCTCAGCCGCCCGTAGCCTCAGAAGCATCCAGAAACAGCCAGCAAGAATCCGGAGTTACTTCCAGCAAAAGAACGTAACCTATGCCGCGTAGCAATACTGGAGGGCCGGATCAATATCACACTAAAGATTTCGTGTCCGAGACCCAGAGTTATTACGCAAAAGACGACCCACTGCTGGGCGAGTGGCAGGGAGAGTTGGCAGACAGGTTCGGCCTCTCGGGTGCCGTAAGCAAAGCCGACTTCATGGCTCTCGCCAACGGTCGAAATCCGCAGACGGGCGAGCAGATGGTGAAGCGTCGCATCGCTGGCGAACAGACCAACGCGGATGGCTCCATCACCAAGACGGTTGAGCATCGCGCCGGTTGGGACGCTACTTTCTCCGCACCCAAGTCCGTGTCCCTGACCGCCCTTGTGGGCGGGGATGAGCGCGTGCGCCTAGCCCACCGGGAAGCGGTGACCGCTGCGCTTTCCGAGCTGGAGCAGTACACGCAGGCGCGAATCGGCGGCAACAACCCTGCCGAGCAGACCGGGCGGCTTGTCGCGGCCAAGTTCGAACACGACACGGCCCGCCCGGTGGACGGTTATGCCGCGCCCCAGCTTCACACCCATGCCGTTATCTTCAACGTGACCGAACGGGAGGACGGCTCGACTCGTGCCCTTCAGGAGCGAGCGTTCTTTGAGAGCCAAAGTTACGCAACGGCTGTGTACCAATCCCACCTGATGTACAAGCTCCGCGAGCTCGGCTATGAATTGGAGCGCGGGCGATCTGGAGCCCCCGAAATCAAAGGTTACTCCCAGGAGTATCTTGATGCATCCAGCCCGCGATCGGCAAAGATCCGCGAACATCTGGAGCGGAACGGGTTTAAGGGGCCGGAGGCCGCAGAGATCGCCGCGCACGCCACCCGCGAAAAGAAACAAGACCTCAACAAAGAGCAGGTGTTGCAGGCGCATCGGGAGGTCGCCGCCGAGTTCGGCAACCAGGCAAGCCGGGTTGTTGCAGAGGCCCGGCAGCGGTCCATAGAGCAGGGCCTTCGCCGGCCTTCCCCAGTCCGTGCTCAGGAGGCGATGACCTTCGCCCGCGATCATTTGTTCGAGCGCGAGGCCGTTGCCGACGAGCGCGCCATCATGACCGCCGCGCTGCGGCGCAGCATGGGAGAGGCGACCTTTTCCGAGGTCCGCGATGAGTTCTCGGCACGCCGCGAGCGGGGCCAGTTTCAAAATGTCGGCCAGCGGACTTATGACTCCGCGCAGCGATTTACGACGCCTGAAACCTTAGCCGCAGAGCGTACCAATATCCAGCAGGTACGGGAAGGCAGACACACCCTCGCGCCCATGATGACGGAACGCGAAGCGTTCGCTCAGGCCGATACGCGGAGCTTTCTAAATGACGCCCAGCGCCGCGTTGTGCATGAGGTACTGACCTCGACGGACCGAGTTCATGGGCTTCAGGGGCTGGCCGGGTCAGGCAAGACCGCGAGCCTCGAAACCATCCGCGAAGGCGCGGAGGCAAAAGGCTACAAGGTGAACGGTTTTGCGCCTACGTCCCGCGCTGCGGGCCAGCTCCGCGAGGCCGTGATCGAAGCCACCACGTTGCAAAGCTTCCTCGCCCGCAAAGTCGAGGATACGCCGGGTCAACGCCACTTTTACATGCTGGACGAATCCTCGCTCGCTTCTTCAAAGCAAATGCGGGATTTTCTTCAGAAGGTCTCTCCTGACGACCGGGTTCTAGTCATCGGTGACATCCGCCAGCATCAGGGCGTGGAGGCCGGAAAACCCTTCGAGCAGATGCAACAGGCCGGGATGCAGACCTCGCAACTGGATCAGATCATGCGCCAAAAGGATGCGGGTCTGCTCAAAGCGGTCCAACACCTCGCCACCGGAGAGACAGAGAAGGGCGTCGAGTTGCTGGCCCAGCAGGGCCGTGTAGCCGAGGTAAAGAACGGCGTGGATCGTATCGCGGCCATCGCCAGGGACTACGCCGCCCAGCCGGAAAACACCATCGTCGTCTCACCGGACAACCGCAGCCGTCAGCGGATCAACGAGGCCATCCGCGCTGAGCTGCAAAGCACCGGCCAACTCTCGCCGGACAGCCGCGCGGTCCAGACACTCGCGCATCGTTCCGATCTCACCGGTGCAGGACGCAGCTGGGCCGCGCTCTATAACCCTGGCGATGTAATCCGTTACGAATCCGGCAGCAAGGCTCTCGGCTTCGAGCGCGATTCCGAGGCCCGCGTGGTCGGCGTGGACGCCCGAACCAACACGCTCACCGTCCAGAAGCAGGAGGGGGAACAGGTCTCTTACGATCCGAAGCGGCTTTATGGTGTGAACGTCTTTGAAGAGCGCAGCCGGGATTTCAGTTTGGGCGAGCGCATCCAGTTTACTGCCGGGAACCGTGGTCTCGGCATCGCCAATCGCGACCTCGGCACCATCACCGCCCTTGAGGAACGTTCCATCACCGTCCGCATGGACGGCAAGAGCGGGCGCGAGGTCACCTTCGACCCGAACGAGTTCCGGCAGCTCGACCACGGCTACGCGGTCACGTCCCACAGCTCCCAGGGACTTACCGCCGACCGCGTGATCGCACATATCGACACCGAGTCCAGCCGTTCGCTCATCAATGACCGGCTGGCCTATGTCGCCATCTCCCGCGCCGCCTACGATGCCCGCATCTATACCAACGATGCCGCCACCTTGGGCGAGCGGCTGGCCACGGATGTTTCGAAAAGCGCCGCCCTCGATCTCAATGATGTGCGGCAGGCGGTGGATAGCTTCCGGCGCGATGACCCGCAATCGGCAACCATGCTCCTGCGGGACACCAATCGCATCCAGATCTATAGCGATTCGGAACACCGTCTCGCAGCCGTGGCCCAGGACTACGTTTCCAAAGAAGACCGCGCCGTCATCTTCGCCCCTGATAAGACAGAGCGGGAAGAACTGACCCGGCTCATCCGCGCGGACCTCCACGAGCAAGGCAGGCTGGGCAAGACTTCGAGCGCCACAGTCCTCACCGACAAGATGCTCTCCGATAAGGATGCAAAGGTCGCAGCGAACTATGAAGTTGGCGACGTGATCCGCTACGGCAGCAAGGGCAACGATGAGCTGGGCATCGCCCCGAACACCTATGGAACAGTGACCGGGGTGGACATTGAAAAGAACCTCATCACCGTCACCGGAGCGGATGACGGCCCGCGCGTCTACAATCCTGCAACCGAGTGGCAGATGCGCCTGAAAGCGACCGTCTACAGCCCTGAAGAGCGCGAGCTGGCCGAGGGCGAGCGCATCCAACTCACCCGCTCCGAATGGGATCACGGTATCCGCGTCGGCAATCTCGCCACCATCGAGCACATCCACGAAGACGGCGGCCTCTCCGTCAAAATTGATTCGGGAGGTAGCTTGCAGCTCACACCCGAACAGGCGCAGCACGTCGAATACGGCTATGCCATCGAATCGACCAAACACTTGGCTGTCGATCGCGTCATCCTGAGTGGCGAGGTCGAACAGATCACCGCACAGCGCGAAGCGCTCTCCCAGCTACCGGCTAAGCTCCACGAGCTGACCGTGTACACCTCGGACGGCTACCGGCCCGGGGCGCCCCAGCTCGCCTCGGATACTAAAGAGGTTGCGCCTCCCGCCATTGCTGAAATCTCCACGCCGGAGATTGAGGTTCCTTCGATCGAGTTCGAGGGATATGCCATCGAGATGTAGCGATCGATCACGCACCGCGCTCTACATGTCGCGTTCGATTAGCTAAAGGGCTGCACGACCTCGGCAAATTTGCTATCGACGAGGTCTCTTCTCTGCAGCAATACGCCTTGTTCGTCGCGGTATGTCTTGTTCGGATCTCCCCTGAAGGATAGCCAGTTAAAGCTGGTGATCGCCGCGAACTCGTGATCCTTGATGAGGACCTTGGCATGAGTATTCCCGATCCGGACAAAGTGTAAATTTGGGTACGAAGCTGCCAACTGTTCAAGTTCTACCTTTGCCGCGGCGTCAGCGGCCTTTGGATTCCTTGTCGCATTCGCTGAAATGCCATGGCCCACGTAGACATCGACTCCAGCCTTGAGGAGGATCTCAAGATCCTTTAGAAAATCCTTGTCTACGACTTCACCTCGAATCCACGGAGAAATGATCAACAATCGTTTCTTGGCCGACTTCAGGGCGTCCCGAAGCAACAGGGGATGGTCATACACATAAAGGTTTCGTACAGGCAGTGCGCCGGCCTCGGCGGATAGACGAACGATCTCTTCTTCGAGCTGGCCTAATCTTTCCCTCAACTCGTTTTCCTCGATCGTCGCCGCAGAAGCACTCAGGCCATCCTCTATAACGGCTTTTTTACTATGGGCCTCGGCAATGGCACTCTGAAGCTCCTCGCTTGTCTTCAGCGCTTCGGAGTTATCTTCTTCGACGGAGGCCAGATCGCTTTGAACTTCGCTTCGAACCGGAATAGCATCCTTGAGAAAATCGGAGAACGAAGGCAAGGATGGGAGGACACGCTCGTGTTCGCTCGAAAGCTTACCTCCGATGACCACGCCGACCTGAAGGTCCGTGTTTCCTTCACGGGAATAAATCAGAGCTAAGGCGGGGACAAACCACTTTCTACAGGATTCGATCCCCCGAATCGCAACCAGGTCTCTGCGCGTCTCGGTGGAAGCATGGAGCGATTTTAGGACTGCATCGATCTCAGCGACACGTAGGTCGCCCGCCTTTGGGCGCACGGATGGATAATTAGCAATTTCACGGGGGCCTTTGGATTTCATCTCCCGATAATCGATGAGCTGCTCATTGCGGTACCAGAGGGACTTCCGGGTCAGTGCATCAAAGTACAGCGGAAACGTACGCTCCTCTGTTGTACTCATCACATGCTGCGCTGCGGTGATCTTGCCTTTGGGGGTAAGCGCAAATTCGCTGTCTCCGGCCGCTGGGTTCGCTACCACGTCATCAGAGTCAATCAGTGAAAGCAAAGCCGGTTGGAGCACACGCTCGTCCAGGCCCAGGAAGGCAGCGAGAGCATCGAACGAGCAGATCTCCATAGCGAGAGCGCGCAAGATGAATTCTTCGATCGGAGGTACATTCTTATGCGCGATGGTGATCGCACGCAGGCGAAGGTGGTACACAGGGAGGGCCACTTCAACGTAATCTCTCAGGCAAAGGCCGTCACGAGAGGAGAAGCGCTGCGCAATATCTTCTATACTCACGAATTCACCTCGACAATCGTGCAATCGTGGGAATGCTGTTCGATGTAGCGGAGCACCCTCTTGAACGGGTTTTCTCCGGAGGCCGCACCGAAAAAGACATGATCCCCAACCAGAATCAAATTTTGCTTACAACGGGACAGAGCCACGTTGAGCCGGCTGGTTTCCTTGAGAAAGCCGATCTTGCCTGTCCGATTGGAGCGTGTGACCGAGTAAATTACGATATCGGCTTGGCGGCCTTGCACCGCATCGACAGTGTTCCACTCCACCTCGATATTCCTGCATGTCTTCAATGCATTGGTGAACCGGCGCTCCATGGTCGACCGCTGCAGACCATACCCAGTCAGAACCGCAATACTCAATACCTTATTTTCGAGTGCTGCCCGCGTGTTGATCGACTTGAGAGTCTTATGAACGATATGAAGCTCAGCTTCATTCCAATAGCTCTCTCCAGTCCTTGTCTCAAAGCGATCGGATCGATGAGAAGTCGAAAGCCACACCACGGGTGTCGGTAAAATGGGTTGCAGGGTTCGGTCCCATTCTTTTTCGGCGCTTTGAAGGGCATCGTTATAAAAGCAGTGACTAATCAGGTTACCAATCGCCGGGACCATCCTGTACTGGATCGACAGCATCTTCTTGCAGTCCGCAGGCAACATGTCGTGCAAGCGATCGAAGATGGTTTTCTTGATGGTCTCTTCATCGAGACCAAATTCCTGCAAGATAGAGGCGTCCCGAAAACCCTCGTCTACAAACGGTGGAAGCTGCTTCTGATCTCCTACAACGATCCACTTTCGGGATCGAGACAGAGGAATGAGTAACTCGGTCGGAGTTGCCTTGGACGCCTCATCAACGATGCACACATCGAAGTCGATATCCTGAACGCCTCTAATTCCTGCGATGCCGACGCAAGTGCCAGCTACGATCTGCGCCGACCTCAGCAGAGCGGGAGCAAAGTCTGCGGTTCTGCCAAACCTCGCCTGCCATTCTGCTTGAGTTCTGAAAACCTCTCGTACGCGCGAATTCTCCGGTGTGGACGGTAGATACAACTCTGCCCAGCTCTTCAGGTCTTCAACCGGAAGACCGACTAAATTGGCCGTGTCCGGTTCAAGCTGCTTTAAGAGAGAGCGGACTTCGTCTCGCTCGCCGGTCTTGAGTCGTATCTCTGTCCGAACCTTGGTGAGTCCATCGCTCGCTGCACCATACTTCTCCAGTAGAGCATCCGTCTTCTCATCCTTGCCGTGAACCAGAGGTGTCTTCTTCCGGGATGCTACAGTCTCCAGTTCCTTCAGTTGCGTCTCAAGTTCCATCTTGCGAGTATTGAGGTCACCGAGTTCTCTCTGGATTTGACTCAACTTCTCGAATCCCATGCCAATCTGCACCTGCTCGTGCGTGATTTCGTGCTGCTTCGCGAAGCCTTCGAGAAATGTCACTCCCTTGCGCACCACTTCATCGCGCCACTGAGCCATCTGGCTGTCGAGCAAGAGTTCGTCGACTCCGGGAGATATCTTAGGGTTGCCGGAACGACCTAATCGCACCGTCCGATACTTGGCGTTCGTGGTGAGAAGCTGCTCCAGCGCATTATCGAGAGCAACGTGCGTTTGGGACGTAAGCAGGATGCGGCGCGCCGGATTCTCCCGAAGCAACTGGAGAATCAGTTCGGTAATAAAGGTGGTCTTGCCCGTGCCCGGAGGACCCTCAACGATCAGAAAGTCTTGCGCGTTCATCGCCGCCAAGACCGCGTCCCGCTTCGGCTCATCCAATGCGGGTACGATCCCCTCAACTTCAGCAATGTGCTTCAGAACCCGGCTTCGCTCAGGAAAGACCAACAACTCTCCAAGATTGGATCGAACCGAGCGACGATACCGGACGGCCTGCAACGCAACATGTTGACGCTCGATGGCAAGCCGCGCCGCCTCAATATCGATCGAAACGATTCCGGTTCGTGGCAGTTCTCGTGTGTACCATCGATCCACTTGCATGACCAATTGAGAGTCGGACGTGCTTTCCACATGACCGGTGACCTTGACCAGAGTATCGTCCTTGACCAGACGGGGCTGATCGAGCAACTCACCCGGAATCTTTCCGTCAACTTCAAAGATGATTCGGTTTCCCTGGACGCTATAGCCCTTGTAGCGGATGGGGTTCTCTTTGCTTCTTTCGAGTGCGTGTTTTGCTCTTAAGATCGATCCCCAGGTCCGGAACAGCTCGTTTTGCTGCGCTTGAGCATCACGCACTGCGAGTTCGAGACGGAACGCTTCGAGCCGCTCCTGTAAATACAGCATCGCCTCACTTGCCTGTCCTTTAGGAGGTTTTCCAGGGCGAAAGCGGATATTCAGTTGGAGCGCCCGCTCGCGGCGCTTCTCGGTCGCACTCGGGGAGACCTTCGACAGGGATGTGATCACCAAATAATCAGACGACGGCATGGAGAACGACACGTCACAAATAAACGATCCTCCATAGAGCTTCAGGGAAGGCTGCCCATTCGATACGCTGCCTGAGCTTATGCCGCACACGAGATTGAGATCAGTCAGAAGGGTTGCGGTCGATTCATCGCGAGATTTGTCGGGAAAGAGACTAAGCAGTTTCGCAGGTACGGATGGAGCCAGATCCACGAATATGTCTATGCGAGGTTCGGCGTTGATACCGCGCTGCTCCTGAGCCGCATCAAGTTCGGCGAGAAGCACCGCTGCATTTGCCTGCCGTTTCGCGGCATCCGTGGAAACAGCACGTTTCAGGATGGAATGGATGATGATAGGAAAGGCCGCGCCGTCGAGGGCCGTGACCAGATCCTTGTGATCGGTGAGCTTGATTCCGGTGACACACTCGATGGCCACCGCTGTCAAAGCATAAATATCCCTGGTATGTGTGTAGGCACCATCATCGATCTCAGGAGGCGCGTACGGCGGACTCATGAATTGGTTCAGTGTATGCGTTGGGAACAGATACGATTTTAGCTTTGAAATCCCGAAATCCGTAAGTCGCGGAGACCCTGCCTGATCCACCAGGATGTTGGACGGTTTGACGTCTCGATGAGAGATTCCGCGAGAGTGCGCTTCGCTCAAACCTTCCAAAAGGGGACGGAGAAGAGAAGAATAAAGGTGATCCCACGATTCGAAATGCGAAGCCTGCAAGAAGGTAGAGAGATCGTTATCCACCCAGTCCAAGACGATGAACGGAGTATTGGTCTGTGGGTCTTCTCCCTGATCCAGCAAATTGACGATCGAGGGATGTCGAAGCTGGCTCAAGGACCGCACTTCCCGCTCGAAAGACTCGCGCAGAATTCCAACGTCCAGATGCCCTGCGGTGAGCAGCTTCACGGCAACTTTCGTATCGGTGTACAGATCCCTGGCGGCGTACACCTCCCCCATGCCGCCCGGCTTACACGGCGGCAACAGAGCATAACGGCTACTGACAATGCGTGGTGGGCCACTCTGCGACAACGAACTCATGGTGTGTTTACCGGCGACAGAAATTTGAAGGGAGCGGGAAATGGAACAAAAACGTGAGGTTCCGGGAAACGTGGACTCAGATATCGTACGTCGTCTAAGCAGACTTTGCAGTGAACTATCACACCAGAAAGGAAGACCTCTATGAGGTAGTCTTCCAGATTGTCGCGGCGGCGGCAGCGCAACGGCGGCGGACACAATGCCCAACACAGAGATGTTCTATGCGCCGGATGCCTCGGACCGTGTGGTTGCTTTGTTTCGCCGCTTCGGTGGAGCGGAGGCAGTCCCGCCCGCCTCGGAGGCTTGAAGCAAACCGCTCGACTAAGGAAGGCGAATTATCGCCAATGCACTTATCGGAAACCTGTGACCACTTCCGATATGCCGACTGTGCGTCGAGTCCCTACAAACTCGCGATGTCGCCGCGTGGGCAGCCTCAAGGCATGGTCAATTCCATAAACAAGACATAGGGGCGGCGAATAGGCGATCCCCGAAGGGGACGACTTTCGTTCCGTCATACAGCACGAGCCCGAGTTTCAAATCATCACCACAGATATCCAATAGCTTCCGCATTCCTTTAAAGTCGCTCGCATGGACGGTTGCGCTTGCTTTAACCTCAATACCGACCAGTGCGCCCTGCTCATCCTCTACGATGAGGTCGACTTCACCTTGATCCTTATCTCGATAGTGGTGAAGCGAATATTCGGCATCGGACCACCTGACCTGTTTCATGACTTCGCCAAAGACAAAGGTTTCAAGCACAGCGCCAAAGGGTGACCGGTTCTTTTCTATCTGCACCGGAGTCATCGCCAGCAAAGCGGCAAGCAACCCTGAGTCGGTAAAGTGGAGTTTCGGGGTCTTGATCAGCCGCTTCAGTTCATTACGGAACCATGGTGACACCCGATGCACAAGAAACAGCTGTTCAAGAATGCCGATGTATTTCCTCGTTGTCTTGTCGTCCATCCCGATCTGTCCGCCAATTTGAGTGAAGTTGGTAAGTTGTCCAGAGTGATGGGCAAGTGTCTGGAGCAATCGGGGCAACTGATCCAGCTTTTCTACTTCTGCGATATCCCGCACATCTCTCTGTACGATCGCTTTCACATAATCGCGGGCCCAGGCTTGACGTCGCCGAGAGTCTTCTCTCCGCAGCATCTCCGGGTATCCGCCAACCAACACCGCATGGACAAGCTGGTCTCCGACAATTTCGGGCCCTGGCTTTACCAGTTTGCTGTTGAAGGCCATTTTCAGGAAGGTCGGCTCTTTGCCCAATATCTCAGCTCTCGAAATCGGCATCAGGTTGACGATTTCCATGCGGCCCGCAAGGCTCTCGGAGACTTGAGGCAGAGTGAGAATATTGGCAGACCCTGTCAGCAGGAAACGACCTGCCCTGCGGTCGTTATCGACGGACCGTTTGATGGCTCTCAGAAGTTCCGGGGCTCTTTGCACTTCGTCGATGGTGACGCGATCGAATCCGCGTACAAAGCCCGTCGGATCGTTGCGAGCGGCTTCGAGCACGGTGTCGTCATCCAAAGTCACATACTCGCGGTCTTCGTCGGCGAACTGGCGGACAAGCGTCGTCTTGCCACATTGGCGAGGCCCGATCAGCATGGCCACAGGAGTGTCCGTAAGCGCAGTGGCCACGCGTTTGGCCGAGAATCTCGGGAAGAATTGGAAATCGGTGTCGGCCATCTCGGAGTATTGTAACGTCTAATCCGGATTTGAACCCCGTCCAATTCGGATTAAGAGCCTTTCCAATCCCCGCCTATCGACATTTCGATGTCGCAGCCTGCGACGTCGTGCCGGACGTGAAGGGACCACCGTCTGCTCGGCTAGCTCCTTAATCTCGGGTCCTCCTTCAACATCGATTGATCCCGGCCGATGACGCCATCAGAGGCCACCAAATGTGATGTTTGGGGCTCGGCGTGAGGCCAATCTCGCCTAGATATTTGATAGCGAATGAAAAGCGAATATGCTACATTGGTTTAGCAGATCGGGTATCGTACCCTACCTGCTAGACTTGGCTATCAACATGCAATATGCGGGAACACGCGAGACATGTGAGCTAACGGGACTCTCGGTAGAGATACTTCGAGAGTGGACGATACGTCGCGCCCTCATACCAGCGGACGTGCTTCCGCGTGCGAAGGGTTCACAAGCGCAATACTCTTGGCAGACCATCTTGATTCTGCGATTGGCAGCCACTTTGAGGAACCGCTTCCATGTCGAATTGCAAGCTCATAAGACGCTCTTTGCGCAGTTGAAAGCCGCCATGAAAGATTTAGAGCCCTCCGACCTCATGACGATGACAGTGCTGCTTGCGGGTGACGGAGTATGGACGCTAGTGCAAGGTTCGGCGCAGGAGCGTGCGGAAGCGCTTGCCATCCGATTGAGACCCCATCTCGAACCTCTGCTCGAATATTTCAACCTGCCGGACGACAGCGATCAACAAATTGAGTTGTTCCCCACCGCGAGTGCCGCCGAACGCAAAGAGCCCGGGAGCATTCGCGCCCATGCCAAGCGCATCGAGGTGGTCGCATGAGCACAGCGACCGTAGAACGCTGGCTCGAAGGGCTTGGTTATGCCTCGGAGACAGCAGTGCTGCATCGTCAGGGCGTTTCGCTGCCTGACGGTCATCCTTATGCCTCGGAAATTAACGCTTTACTGCAACCAGAAGGAGCGATCCGGGCGCAAGCCGTCTTCGACGTCGAAGGGGTACCGACTGTCGTCTTCATTGAAGACGATGGTTCCGCTTTACGCACCATTCCTCTGGATGAAATTCGCAAGCGAATCTGGAATCAGAACCTAGCCAGCATTGTGATCGAGGTTTCTGGTGACGTCGCCAGGGCAATGCCGGTAAAGAGGCTCAAGAATGCCGAAGAGGTGCTCGAACTTTCAGGTGCGCGCCCTGATGGGCCGTTCTCGGCTTTGGATGTGCGCTCCGCTAACGTTCTGCTACGTAAACCAAACTGGTTCGATGTAAAAGACCGGGTCGACCAAAAGCTCTTAGAGAATCTTTCCGTACTGGTTGCGCAACTCACGCGCCAAGGATTCGCCAGCAACTGGACGGAAGCCCTGAGACGACAGCGTGCCGAACTGCTCATGGGACAGGTGCTCTTTATATCCTATCTGGAGCATCGCGATATTGTTGGTGCCACGTACCGAGAGAGACGTGGCGTCTCGCAGTTGCATACGTTGATCCGCAATGTCGATCGTAAGGAACTAGGGCGCTTGATCGATTCCTTACGCAAAGACTTCAATGGCGATTTTTTGGGAGATGACCGCCATGATCCCTGGTCTCGCCTAAATGAAAGTGGATTTGGGCTCCTTGATTCTTTTCTGCGCCGTACGGAGTTGAGCACAGGGCAACAGAGTTTCTGGAATTACGACTTCAGTTTTCTGCCCGTCGAGTTACTTTCCGGACTCTATGAGACCTTCCTCTCGACAGAGGAACAGGCAAAACACGGAGCCTATTACACACCCCGCAATCTTGCGATGCTGGCGGTAGACCAGGCGTTCCTCACCTCCACGAACCCACTGGAGGAAACAATATTCGACGGTGCCTGCGGTTCGGGCATCCTTCTCACCACGGCTTACCGTCGCCTCATCGCTTTATCGGAAGCAAAAGAGCGCGGTCCGTTGAGCTTTCGGGAAAGGGGTGAGCTGCTCGTTGCTCGAATCTTCGGGGCCGATATCAATGCGATGGCATGTCGCGTCACCGCTTTCAGTTTGTACTTGTCTTTGTTGGAAGGACTGGCTCCAGCCGACATCATGGAGGCCCAGGACCGAGACGGGGTAAAGCTGCCAACTTTAGCGGATCGCAACCTCTTCTCGGGGGATGACGGCGATTTTTTCGTCGAGCATACTGCCTCGCCGGAACGAACCTATTCCTTGCTCATTTCGAACCCACCGTGGGCAGAACCCCAACGAGAAGAGGAGACTTCTGCAGACTTGTGGGCTCGAAAACACGGTGTTCCATATGCACGTCGGCAAATCGCCGGGGCTTACGCTCTTCATGCACTCGACTATTTGCGCCAAGGCGGCCGTATCTGCCTGATTTTGCCGATAGGCCAATTCCTCGGTAAATCGAGCGAAGCGTTCGTCGAATACACTTTGCGGGCGTATCGGCCTGCCAGGCTGATTAATTTCGGAGACCTTCAAAATCTCCTATTCCCAACATCGGAGAACACATGTCATGTGTTCATTGGGAAGAAACGAGATGTTTCGGAAGAAAGGCAAATCCCTCCCAGCGAAGTCTTCGACTATCTTGTTCCGAAAGCGGACCTGAGTCTCGCACTCGGACGTCTGACGATGCAGTCAGCAGATCGTCACATACTGCAGACCTCTCAAGTCGCGGCGGACCCACAAATACTGGTCACGCTCATGTGGGGCGATAGAAATGACATTTCGATTTGGAGACGCTTGAGTCTCCGAAGCACGCTCGCGGATTTTTGGAGCGGGACGAAGGACTCGCGCCGCTGGATCATACGAAAAGGCGTCCATCTTCGTGATCGCAGCAAAACTCCTGTCTCGGCAAAGCCGCTGATGAAGAAGCCGTTCGTGCCAATCACGGCCCTGACTACCGTTGATCCTTTGCTCCATCCCGATCTCTTGGAACCTTGGCCCAAGAATCAAGAAACAGTTGCCAATATCAGCGAAGAACTTCTTGAGGTGTTTGACGGTCCACGCGTACTTTTCCCGGATGGCTTCTCACGCTTGGACCATTCGATCCGTGCGTTCTATTACGAAGAAGCGGCTAGCTTCACGCACAGCGTCGGCGTGATCAAGGGTCCTCAAGAAGACAGGGATCTTCTTCGCTTTGTCGCAGTCTATCTCCGTTCGACCTTAGCCAAATATTTCCTGATGCTGCGTGCATGGAAGATGCTTTGCGAACGCAACGGAGTTCATCTAGCAGATGTGGAGAGTTTTCCCTTCTTCGATGTAGATTCCGCACCTGATCCCGCCAAGGCGAAGAAAGCGTTAAGGAGCGTCTCGGACTTATTAACAAAGTTGAATGGCCTTTCGATGCCCGATCAAGTGGAAGGGTACGCTGCCCTGCGAGAGCAGTTGGATGATCAGGTGTTTGATTATTTCGACTTGAAGGATCAAGAAAAGATACTCATTCGAGAATCTGTCGAAATCCTCATGCCCTCAATTCGTCCAAGGAGTTTTCAAAACCTCTATACGCCGTCGCAGCGTCGCCCAACCACCAGCCATCTCACTGTGTATGCAAGGACCCTGGCCGAATCGCTCACGGATTGGCGCACGCGAACGGGTGGTAAAGGCTGGTTTGAAGTTGAGGTTGTCACAAACGAGCCTGAGCGTGAAGGTTCTCTGGGGATCGTGCGCGTTCGCTATAAGGCCACCGCTTCGAAGCCAGCGACCTTCAAATCGGATGCCAGCGACCGGATCGTGCAGGCTGTATTGCGGGACCTTCGAGCTAAGGGAATGGATGTCATTCCGGCTGGCGAGGCACTACAGCTTATCGCCGATTCTCAGTTCTGGTTGAATGATTCTCTTTATCTGGTGAGGCTTCTGAACCGCCGGAGTTGGACAGTACGTCAGGCGTTGCGAGACGCGGAGAGCATTGTTCATACGGTCCAGATGCATGCAGCGCAAGCGGAGCGCCAGGAGCGTCGGTGGCAATAGGAACTGAATGGTTTGACGCCTTTCCGATACGACCCGCAACGGAAGCGGTCGACGCTCTGTGCGAGAGCTGGAAAGAGCTCACCCGGCTTCCTCTCCCTGGATTCAATCCCCAGATGAAGGAACCAGTCCTGACGCGCGCGCTTAAGGCACATGCCGAGTCGGTGACGGGACGCAACCGTGGGCTGTTAGGTATGTGGGCGGCAGAGTGTGTCATCAATGTCTTAGACCCTCTGACGGCTGTGATCCGGGAAGAGCGACGGAACGACATCGTCTATGGTTGGAATGATGAGACCACCGGGCTTCAATTGGTGTTCGAATTCAAGAAAATGTCTCGATCCGCGAACGATCGAAAGCATTATTTAGGACCGAAGGGTTTGGAGAGGTTCGTTACCGGGATCTATAGCCGCCATCAGCCGGTTGCCGCGATGGTGAGTATGCTGACGGACGCCCGCATCGATGTAGTGCCCCCCTTGAAAGACGCCTTGGCGACGGCGAATTCTGTCGCTCGACTGCGACTGCAACGCTCTTTAAGCAATGCGGCATTTGAAGAGCCGTCAGCCCTGTTTCAGCAGGCGGAGTTCGACACAGTTCATCATCGTCATGTAAGCCTCGCCCCAAGTCATGGAACAATTCGGATCGCGCATCTGTTCTTATCCTTCGGATATCCGATAACCAAGCGCAAGGCCAGAACGCGCAGAACGCATCCGAAGAACGACAAGCTCTGACAAGGGACTCTGCGGTGGCTCAGGCCTCCAACGTCGAGGCGAGTACCAGTGCACGCTCTTTTCGCCAGCAACGCGCAAGCCGCTGTTGGGGAATAGAGAGTTGCGCTAGGACCGTCAGAATTTGAAGGCGGGTGAGTCCCCCCTCAGTTCTGTCTTTCCAGCCATGCGGCTAGTGCGCTTCGAAGTTCTGGTTCCGCGTTGCCGTCTTCGCACACGATCATCCGCCACTCCGTGTCGGTCTTTGCGAAGATGAAGCCGTGGAGGGCCATCATCGCGGAGATAATTTCGTAGATCGGAGTGAAAACCTCAATTGAAGACCATCCGTGTTCGGTCAGCCAGAGCTCGTGCAACGTCCGTCGCAGATGGTGAATGAGTTCTCCAATCTCTGGATGTTCTCTGAACAAAGCCGAAGCGCGTGGTGCTTGACCTTGCAGACTGAGGCCCAGCCCATCCAGATGCCCGAGGAAATACCCGGCACAAATGAACACGTCGCCAAAAAGTTGTTGAAGGTCTACAAAAACGTTCAGCGCCTTGCCGTCCGCGCGGTAGGCCGCGATCCGCTGCTTGCAAGCGATAAGACTGTCTTCTAAGGCGCGGCAGAAAACGTTCTCGAATTCTTCTGCAGCTTCCGGCCGGAACATGGCGGTAGAGCGACAGGCTGCGTATTCACTCCACACATCCATCGCCTTCAGGAACGTCTGCCGCGAACGGTCTCCACACGGTACGGTTTTCCCATAGATATGAGGCAAGGTGCGATAGAGATGTCCCTCGTGTTCCACGTGTGCCGCCTCATGAGCGATACAGGCAAACGCCAACGCTTGCATGGCTCGATCATCGCCCAGCATCCCGATACCGAGGCCCGCTCGCATCACGATGTGGAACCGCAGCTCGTTATCTCGCCAGACCGGCACCGTTCGCGCCATCTCCATCGTGTCGGGTTGGTCGCCTGCCTCCAGCGGGACCTGACCTGGAGGAAGCGCTTGCATCGTCGCGGATGCCGCAGCGCAATCCTCCGTCAGAGTCACTCCATCCAGAGCCCGCAGGTCCATGCCGGTTCGTGCTAATGATTCGAAGATGCCTCTTAGGCTATTGGTGACCAGATGTTGGATCTGTGGCGCTTCGTAACAGCCAACGGAGACGCTACAACTCGCCGGCAGTAGATCCCGAATATCTCCGTCTCGTTGAAAGACAAGTTGGCGTGCTTCGCTCATGCTGGACTCTTGCCCCTGCTTGCGTCGGTTCCCTTGAGATCGAAACGTGGAAGTTCAGCGCTCAGTGGAGCACGACCGATCCGTGCGTGCGAGTGAAAAACCAGCCTAATTTGAGAAGTGAGCAAGACTAACCCCTCCGTCCGGTGATGGGAAACGTCTGCGGTGCGCCCCCGCAAACAGCCCTAATAACCCGTGATCGGGGAGTTCGAAAGCCGATAACACACGGCTCCATGGACCTTTAGCTTTGGGGCCTGGACATACGTCCACAGCTCCCCGACCGCAAAAGTCGTAGGGAATCCTTCAGCACGCCAGCAACAGCATGCCTATGTGTTATGGGGTTTCGAAACCCCAGGACGGTGCGTGCCCGTCCCGCCTCTATCTTCCCGCGAATGCTCGTACTTAGGCAAATACAAACCATCGTGTTGTAGGGAGGAGCTACGCTCCTCGCCTGTCTCCAGCCGCTCGCGCGTCTTCCGCCACCCTCCTCAGTGGCCTGTTCCTGCCGCAACGCGACCCTAACGCGCTGCGCGCTCACGCGCACAAATACTTTCGCAGCATGATCGTGTGTCGCTCGACGCTAGTGTGAACTTCTCACAAGCTCAAATGAATGCGCCGTCAGCGAACCGCAAGAAACAATCAAGCTTCGGCACGTCATGGGAACTCATGACGTGATTCAGGAACGCTGTATTGGTGTCATGGGCCTGCGAGATACAGTCTCGTAGCAATTCTGCATTGGCGAGACTGGTCCCTGACAGGCTTGCTCGAAGACCTGCTACGTCATGAAGTTGAGTTTGTGTGAAGTAGCTGTGCAGCTTGCCCAGCAGGCCCACGACAATGTCAGATATCTGGATACCAGGCTCCGTCTTTGAATCGACGAAAGTGAAGTTGGTTGCCAGAACCCCGCTTCTCAAGAGGCCCATCGCCTCGAGTCTCTCGCGAATCTGTTCCTCCATGTCGAAAATGTGGACAGAGTGGTTGAACAATGCGATTCGGTTCACGTAAAACGAGCTGAAGTCATCGATCAAACGCAATGGAGCATTGTCTTCGATGAAGACAAGTCCGTCGATTTCCAGCCCCTCTCGGAGAAGCTGCTCCAGAATGTCGGCATGAGGCTTCCGCAACAATACGTGGGTTTCCTTGACCATGGTGATCAGTGCTCTCAGAAATGGCGCGCGTCCCCCGGGAGCCAAACTTGGGTAGGAATAGCGACGAAATAGATCGATGGTGGCTGCGAAGTTCGCCCGCAGAATTTCCGTAAGATCGCTCTTTAGGACCAAGTGTCCTTGGACCAACATTGGGTTGCGATTGCCGTGCAGTAACGAGTCGACGATATCGACAACAGACCAAAAGAACGGGTCTAACGCCTGATAGTGGATGACAAACCCGTTGTCAGAAATCCATTGAAGAAGAGTACCCAGGTGGGTGGAGCGAAGGAGTTCTGGAAATGGGCCGGGAGCGACGTGCTTTAGCTTCATTTCACTGGCGTTCTTCTGAATCCACATCTCCTCGCGCAGCGGACCCAGATCAATCGGGCGAGGAGCTCCCATATCGACGATGCCACCCAAAACGAATACGCTCAGGTTCGCGACATTCAAACCCTTCTCGCTGATGTGAAGCTTTCTTATGTTGTTCGTCTCGTCGTAATAGAGCGTCGCGGGCGCCTCTGTACCCGAGAGGCCGTTGAACTCAACCAGTTGTTTCCGCAGCCTGTCGAGATCGATCAAACCGATTATCCTTTCATCAGGCTTTAGCATTTTGCATCAATGAGAGCCAGTCCGCGAAGTCTTCAACAGACGAAGCGTTCTTGCCGAGATTGCAGGCAAGATGGGCAAGCTTGAGATTCTCTGGACCGTAGCTTCCAAGGCTGCTGTCGATTCGATCGGGAGATGGCTGAAGAAGCCGGTTCTTAGGCCTCACCTCCATCGTCCCTCCACAGAGATAACAAACAAGCGGATTTGCCTGAAGCAGCGCACTGATGTTCGAGACTAGATTTTCTGGAGCTGTTCGTTCGGGTGCTGTGTGCTGAGTAGTCTCGCCGGAGACAGAGACCCTCGCGAAGATCAGATTCGTGATGCGCCTCGCCTCGGCGAGAAGATCGGGATTCTCAACGGTGTTCGCCGAACCAGTTGCACGTAGTTTCAAGGGAGCGATGGGCAGACGCAGAAGCGCTTCTCGTTCGGTAGCTGTCATTTCTAGGATCCCACCCCGATTCGGGTGCCGACCCATGATGGGATAGCTCGTTGGAAGTATCTCGCGACTGACTGGGAACGGGACAAAGTTCCAGCCCTCTGCAGCCCGGAAGCAGTTTTCCCATTGGCCTGGATACTCATCTCGTGCCCAATCCCAACTATGATCAGCAATGAGTTCGGATGTCGAGCGAATGCTTGCTGTGTCAATCCGTACGACGGACAGCAATCGGCTGCGATGAGTATCATCTGGAGTCGAATCAGTCCCAGTGCCTGTATATACGATGAAATCCTTCTCCGGTCGGAAGGCAGCTTGTAGTTTCAACCCCAGAGATCTGGATGTAAAAGCAACCACGGGCCAATCCTGCGAAAGCGGACCGTATTCGGACTTCAGAAAGAAGCGACTGTCGTGCCGAGCGATTGAGTTGACCGTGAGGAGCGGCCCAAGCTTAGGCTGCGAGGCTCCAAGCTGATTGGCGTCGCTGGCAGCATCCAGATACGGCGACCAGTCGAACTGCTTGGCTTTTCGGATTTCTTCCAGCCACCACGGAAAATCGTCAGGTTCGCGTTTGCCGTACAAGCGAAAATAGCCAGATCCGGGGCCGAGCTCGGCTTCACGAATCACGAGGCCCGTGATAGCAGGAGTCGCATGGGCTTTCGCCCATTCGGCTAGCGCGTCGAGACCGCGGTCCTGAAGAGTCCTTCCTGCATGGCCCGTCGAGAGGATGCCGAGCCGTTGCAGGCTCTTTGAATATGTAATGAACGTTCGTGGGTCCTCCGGATCGGCCGTCGGGAGGACATCAACCAGCACAGACAGCAAGGCTTTTGCGTCACGAGTCAGTTCAGGCGTCATTGGGATGGAGGGCTACACTCCAAGTGTAAGCCTCCAGGCCCAATGAAGAACGTGGACGGCTGAGTGAATCTGGGATGTCGGAACTCTCTCGCGCCCAATTGCGTCATTCGCTTCCTGTGCAGAGAGCAAGGTGTCTTGGGGGAGTCGTCCTGCTTCGCTCCGTTAAACTCTACGTTGGGGATAAGCTGGATTCGCTCTCCCATTTATTACTTTCGAGTCCTACCCAACCGGTTCATCGAAAAGACGGCGAGGTGTTGCCTGCAACTGAAGCATCTTGTGTTGCAGCCTATCCACCGCCTCTAGGCGTGAGCTGAGCCCGCTCGCCCTCGCGATGCGAAAAAAACGAAATTGATAATCACGGGCAAAGACCATGGCTTCCCACCCTTCGGTCTTCTTCACCACGAGTCCCAGGAAGGATTCGAACTCGTCCGCAAACCAACCGTCTTCCTCGCCGTCCACCTCGGCCAACGGTTCGAACGACCAGAAATAGTCCCGTGGGACTGCCCCGACGCCCCTTGGACCGTGACCAAGCAGGAAGCGAGTGAGCTTATTTTTCTTCAACTCACCCATGTCCATCACAATCGTGTCTGAGTTGAACGGATGCCATCCGCCGAGTGACGTCAGTACATGGCCTCCCTTGAACTCTTGGTCCTTGGCGTCGGGGAAGAAGCTCTCCGGCAGAGGCACGAGTGCGCTGGGATTATGCAGCACCGTAAGCCCCTGACCCCAGGGTTCAACCACACTGGGATCGTCCATGTCGTATTCAAAAAGGGTCGCGTCCATCGCGTCCGGCAACTCATTGAAGACCCTGCCAATGCGCTTGATCTTGAGCACGTCGTTCCCAAACCCACTCTGATAACCCATTCGGGAGAACTTCGCGTGGGTGCCGCTGTTGCTGAACAAAATCGCACTGATGTGCTCGCTCCCGGGGAGATCGAAGAAGCCGGACGGGATTGTCTTTTCCCCAACCGTATGGGAAGCGACGTCTGCATTGGTGAGGACCAGTTCTCCTGTCGGGCTCCACGCAGCTGTCTGACGCGTTGCAAACGCGTACTCAGCCAGCGCAGTATCGGAGAAATGCAGAGAACCTTTGTCGTGAAACGCTTGAATCGCAAACACGATTGGCAGGCCAACACACGGAGGCTTTTTCCAATACTGCTTGTTGAGCTTCGAATACAGCGCACTTCCAAACCTCACAGGAAGTTCCTCCTGCGCATAGTCACGCAGCTCTTCTGGTGTAAGCCCTTCTACCGTTTTGCCGAACTTCGCGATCACTCCTGACGTTGACGGATTCACGGTGGTCGCTTCCACGCAGACTTTAATCCCCTCTCGCTCTACCAGGAAGTCAGGGTACGCGTGCGTCCGGTCCACGGAAAATCCAGATCGGCTGAAGTAGGCATGCAGATAGAGTTCGAAAAATCGGCTGTCAAATCCTGTGGTTTGAAACTGTTCTTTGAAGTTGCCATCCGGGTCTTCGAATGTTGCAAACACATTCTCCAGCATCGCTCGCGAGGCAATGGAAGTGGTGGCGGTACGGATATCCGCGAAGAAGCTGTTCAGCTTTTCTTCCGGGACCACGAGATCGAACAGTTTTGCCTGCTTGCTCAAGGGTGTCCCTCTCCTTTCGACCGCTCAATCATCTACATCTTCCTTTCCATTCTCTTCGTTCGTAACGCAACAATCTAGGCTTAGCGCCCAGACAACAACATCCTCGGGAGGGAGAAGCTTCGCTCCTCGCCTGTCTCCAGCCGCTGCGCGTCTTCCGCCACCCTCCACAGCGGCCTGTTCCTGCCGCAACGCGACCCTGACAATTCCTGTGCGCTTGATGCGCACGCATAAGGAAACCAAACCTCGCTGAGGGCGCTGCCCTGGCGCGGCGCAAGGGGTTTCCCGCAGTCTTCCGCGCTGCGCTTGTGCAGACCTTCGCTTCGCTCGTCCTCCGCTTTGCTCCGGATGGGAGATACCCCTCCCCCTGCGCCTTGCCGCCCCGCCTTCGCCAGGAGGCGTTCGGCATGTAGGTACATGCCACGCATGGCATGAAAAACAACGGCAACCGCCAAGGAGGAAACACCCATGACCACCACACCCACCGCCCCCATCGACAGCAAGAAGCCCACCACCAAACAGGAACTCATCGCCGCCAACATCAAGCTCTTGATTGAGCAACTAGAAGCTGGGCAATCCGACGCCCTCACCAACTACCTCACCGCCATGAGCCGTTTCCACAATTACAGCTTTGGCAACGTGCTTGAAATTGCCCGCCAGATGCCCACCGCAACCCGCGTGGCAGGTTTCTGGACGTGGAAGAACCTTGGACGTTCCGTCAATGCTGGAGCGAAAGGCATCCGCATCCTCGCTCCCATCGTTGGGGTCAAGCGCAAGAAGGATAGCGAAGCCGCGAAGGACATCACGAAGCAGAACGAGCGTACCCTTTTAGGTTTTAGAAATACCTACGTCTTCGATATCTCGCAGACCAATGGCGTAGACCTTCCCGCCATGCGCGAAGTCTCTGGCGACCCCGGCGAGAGCATCGACCGATTGGCCGCATTCCTCAAAGACCAGGGCATCCAGCTTGTCTATAACCCGAAGATTGCCCCCGCACTCGGCATGAGCTATGGCGGACGTATCGCCATCCTTCCCGGCCAGTCGAAGGCCGAAACCTTCGCCACTCTCGTCCATGAAACGGCACATGAGCTCCTGCATAAAAGTGATCGCCGCACCGCTACCACCAAGACGGTGCGGGAGACCGAGGCGGAAGCCGTGGCCTTCGTTGTCGGCAAGGCCGTTGGACTCGTCACCGGGTCAGCGTCCGCCGATTACATCATGCTCTATCACGGTAATGCTTCACTGCTCGCCGAGAGCTTGGAAGTGATCCAACAGACCGCCAACATCATCCTTGCCGCGTTGGAGCCGCCCAAACCTGAAGTAGCCAGCGAAGGACAGAGCGGCCACGAGGAAGCAGAACTCGCGGAGGTGGCCTAATGGAAACCCTCCTCGACATTCTCAAGAAGGCCGGAGGGTGGCACCCCGGCCTCTACCTCAAGATCGACAACACGCCTTATATGGAACTCGTCATTGAGGCCATGGACGAATCAGGCCCGTGCGGTCTGCCCGCTATTTCTGTTGCTCACTATGGCGAACAGAACGGCGACCTGATGCGCGACCCGGAAGTGTGTTTCGAGTTGGGCTTTGCGGGAGGTGCGCACCTGAATTGCTTCTATTACCGGAACGATTACGTCGGCATAGAGCAGTGGTCACGGTTCATTACCGATAGCCACTACGCCTATCACACCGAACTCCATCGGCAGCACGAGCAGTTCGTCCAGTTGTGGGACAAAAACCTGCGACAGCAAAGCTTCCTTGAAGCCTTCGAGCGGCAGCAGAAACACGCCTAGCCCAAAAGCCTTTCCCCGCCCACGGAGCGGTACAGAGCAGCGTGTTCGCTCCATACCCTCAGCCGACCAACCACGCCCAAAGGAGGGCATCATGCAGGATTCAAGCGCATTCCAATATATAGCTATCGACCAGATTCATGAGTCCAGGACCAACCCACGCCAGACCTTCGAGCAAAACAAGCTGGAGGAGCTTGCCGAGTCCATCCGGCAACATGGCCTTATCCAACCCATTACCATCCGCCCGAACGCCAGCGGATTCGAGATCGTTGCAGGGGCAAGGCGTTTCCGCGCCGCGCAGCTTGCGGAATTGTTTTCTCTCCCCGCCCGCATCGTGGAATTGGACGATGCCGCCGCGATGGAGTGGCAGTTGGTGGAAAACCTCCAGCGCCGCGATGTTCACCCAATGGAAGAAGCCAAGGGCTTCCGCGCCCTCCTCAACTTGGAAGAGCCGAAGTACAGCATCGAACAGATTGCCGCAAAGACAGGCAAGAGTCCGGTGTATGTGGCCGCGCGGCTGCGCTTGACCGAGCTATCGCAGACCGTCGTGGATGCGTTCTATCGCGAGGAGATCGGCGTCGGCCATGCGCTCCTGCTGGCGAAGCTCCAGCCCGCCCAACAGGAGCAGGCACTCGCGGCTTGCTTTAAAGAGGATTGGAGCGCGGGTGGACAGAAGGCCAGACGCATCTTACTCCCGGTTCGCAGTCTGCATGTCTGGATTGAGTCGAACATTCTTCTCATCCTCAAACTCGCTCCCTTCGACAAGCGCGATGCGCAGCTTGTTCCAGCGGCGGGGAGTTGCGTGGACTGCCCCAAGCGGACAGGACACAACAAGCTCCTCTTTCTGGACATGGGCAAGCAGGACGCTTGTACTGACCCCGTCTGCTATCAGGCGAAGGTTGATGCGCACGTTGCCAAGACCCTAGCCGCCAAGCCCAAGCTCGTGCAAATCAGCACGGCCTACGGACAGCAGAAGGAAGGCAGCGCCACCTTGCCGCGCAACAAGTACGTCGAAGTCCGTCCCGACAGGCCCACCAGCAAAGAAGAGGCGACCCGGCCGGAGTTCAAGACGTGCAAGTTCACCACCGAAGCCATCGTGTCCGAAGGTATCGACAAGGGCGAGATTCGCAAGGTATGCACGGAGCCAACCTGCCCGGTGCATCACCCCAAGCCGCGTTCGCAGAAGGTCGCGGATGACCCCAAGGCGAAGGCGCAGGAGGAGCGACAGCGCAGGGAGGTTGCGATTGCCAACACTACTGGCATTCGTACTCTTACCGCCATCGCCGAAGCCGTTCCGGTTCGGTTGATGAAACGTGATTTGCTTTTCGTCGCTGAACGGCTGGCTTCCTTGCTAGACGAAAACCGTCTGTCCATCATTGCCCGCAGGTACGGTATCAAGAAGGCCAAAGACACCGATTCCCTCGGCAAGCTCTTTGCGGCCTATCTTCGCCGTGCCGAAGAAAGTGTATTGGGTAGTGTCTTAGTTGAAACCACCATCCTCTACATGAGCACCCGGCATAACCCGGCTCAGGTACTCAACGAGGCCGCTACCGTGTACAAGGTGGACACCGATGCCATCGCCCTCAAGGTGAAGCAGGAGTTCGCCGCGAAAGAGAAAGCGAAGAAGGCAGCGCAACCAGCCGCCAAGGTCGCAAAGAAAGCTGCCTAGCGGCGACAGGCATAAGGGCGGCGAACCTGCCGCCCTTCGCTTGCTTTGTGCTCGCCGAAAAAAAGGCGGCAGGGAGACACCTGGCCGGTTTCTCCCTGCACCCGTTTCCAGCTCCCAGCCCTTCCACCACCGGCTGCGCGACAGGAGTCAAGTTCCTCCTCCTGCACCTTCCCCATTCCCTAACTGCGGCGCCCAACTACCGTGAACGGCGTTTATCGTTAGCGACCTCTATCTTCAGAAGACTCTGTCGCTAGACGGGCCACGCCTGCATAGCTGTGTCGGCGATTGCTAATAGCTTTGTGCGCGCCGCACCATCACGGGCCAGAGTAGACATCCCCTGGATCACAGCCATGATGTAGCCCGCCATGGCCGCTGCGTCTACCATCCGGTCCGGTCTGGATGTCACATTGTCCTGCTCGATCCTGCTTCGAAGATGCTTCTCAATCCCTAGAGGGATTTTTGCCAACGCTTTCTGTACGTCGGCTGCGCCAGGGGACAACTGATTGCTGAACTTGCGAGCAGACACCCAGGCGGAGTGTTGGCTCTGTACGCCAGCAGACCACGCCGTCTGGCCGGACCAGCGATGCGCCTCCGCTCTGAACTCCGAATAAGCGTTCGAACTCTCCCGCATTCCGGAACAGGACATCTTCGCCGACGATGACGGCCCGTGTGGAAACCCCAAACCCTGTCAGAAGCCTCCTTGGCAGGTTCGCGCCAGGCAGGATTGCTGGAAAGTAGGACGAAACCTCCCGTAAACAGGTCAATGGTGGAGATGGTTTCACCCTGGTAAATGATCCATGCATGAGGAGCACGCACGCCCGGCTGTCCGGCCCACGCCTCCGGCGTACGGGCATGCGGCAGATCCTGGCCTGCACCGATCACCTCAGACGAGCGGTATAACTGACCGAGCTCCATAGCGATGTCTCCATATAGGGTGCTCGCTGGCTGCGCGTGCAATTGAGGCCTAAAGACGCCTATCCGTGTTTGATAAGGATTCTAGCGGCTTCCTTGTTGATGGCCGCAACTTCGGAACGTCCGGTCGCTTCGGCGATAACAAACGAACCCTCGATGAGTGACAGAAGTCGGTCTACCAAACCCTTCCGATCTTTCACCTTTAGCGGGGCTGCCAGCCGCTCAACGAACTCTCTCGTCTGAGCGAAGTGAGTGGCAAGGTTTAGCTTCACTTCGTCCGCATCAATCTCAGGTCCGAATTCGGCCATTCCCTTAATGAAGGGGCAGCCTTGGAAGCCGGGAGTCTTGAAAGCGAATTCAAGTGCGTCAAAAATGCCGAGTATACGGTTGGCCGGAGTGCGACTAGCAGCCGTGAAGCGCTCTAAAAGGATGAACCACTCTGCGTTCTTATAGCGGATGTATTCCGCCACAAGCTTCGATTTGGAGGGGAAGTGCTTGTAGAAGGTCATCTTTGCAACGCCACTTTCCGCAATGATGCGATCTATTCCGACGGTATGCACTCCGTAGCGGGGGAACAAATCGAGAGCTGTGGATAGCACTCGATCTCGCGGAGCCAGCTCCTTGCGCGGAAATGCCTGAAGATTTTCAAAGCTTTCGTGTCCAGCGGTTTCCATGAGCTTCACGCTTCCCCATCCAATATCAATTTTAGCATGAAGGAATACAGACAGACCTGTCCAGTATTTACTGGACAAGATAGACAGGTCTGTATATTCTCTTGAAAGAGATGAAGACGTTTTGATTTCTCCGCCCTCTACCATCCTTGTAAACGAGATGAGGAGGTGGTGGAGACAAACAAGGAAGTACATGAATGCCAAATGGAGACAAAACTAGTGAATAAGAGAGTGCTAATCGTCCATGCCCATCCAGAACCAACCTCATTGACACGCCAGTTGGTTCAGGTCACGGCGGAGACGTTAGAGGAACAGGGACATGAGGTGATTCAATCGGACTTGTACGGCATGAAGTGGAAGGCCGTATATGATGCAGACGACTTCCCGAGCCGTGCCAATACGGAGCGCCTGTCCTACATTGTGGAGTCGGCAAATGCATATGCCACGGGGCAGCAGACTGAAGATGTCGTCGCAGAACAAGCCAAGCTTCTATCGGCAGATGCAGTAATCCTGCAATTTCCTCTTTGGTGGTTTGGTGTACCGGCGATTCTGAAGGGGTGGATAGAACGAGTTTATGCCTTCGGGTTTGGGTACGGCTACAACGGAGGCACCAACGAATACCGCTATGGCGACGGCGCACTGAAGGGTAAGCGGGCATTGGTTGCAGTAACCGCAGGAGGCCACGCACCCGACTACGGCCCACGCGGCATCAATGGCCCCATCGACCAGCTTCTGTTTCCGCTGACACATGGCGCTCTTTTTTATCCAGGGATGGATGTACTGCCTACGCATATCGTCTATGGGGCAGCCCACATGACGAAAGCCGAAGAGATCGAGGTAGCGAGGGAGGCATGGAGGGGACGTGTCAAACATCTGTTCGAGGATTCACCGATTCCGTTTCGGCGGCAGAACGGTGGTGACTATGTCAAGAGGCATACACTTCGCGACGACATCGCACCGGGGATAAGCGGTCTGGCAGCGCACGTCGGCGAATAGCACTCAAACAGAAGCGCTAGCCCCTACGCAACAAGAGCTGGCATAGCAAGCGGCAATCTCAGTAACTTGGGTGTTTTATCGATTGAGGAGTCGAAGATGAACGAGATTTACTGGCCGGAAAAATACCTCCCCGGCACGACGGACAACTTTGTTTCGAACGAAGTGATCGTAAAGGGACTGTCAGCTGCTGACGTTTGGCCCATGTTGAACAACACGTCGGCGTGGCCAACGTACTATCACAATGTTTCGAAGATAGGGTTTTTTGATGGAAAAGGTCCGGAGTTGGAGGCGGGAGCGCGTTTTCGCTTCACCACATTTGGCTTGGATGTGGAAGCACACGTTGTCGAGTATGAAGCTCCGGCCCCATACAGGCCTGCCCGAGTTGCGTGGCGGGCCTGGGTTGACGGTAACGAAGAGGAAGCAATCGACGTGATCCATGCATGGCTGCTGGAAGATTTGCCAGGCGGGCGCGTGAAGGTGCTGACGCAGGAATCACAGATTGGCAAACCGGCACAGGCAATGGCGATGGCCAAGCCGAATCCGATGCTGAACGCGCATCAGGATTGGCTGGAGGGCCTAGTTCGCGCCGCCGCATCAGCCAAACCCTGAGGCAGTGCAGTGTCTGCGGTCTTGCCGCGCATCAACGTGAGCCCGCATTCGTCTCGAACATCTCTCTTGGCACATCGGGAATGTACACACTGCAGCATTTTGCTCCGACATCACGAGAATAGAACTTATCTATTTCGCGGCCCATTGAACGGTTCACCGCGACCACAATCAAGACTAGGAGACTTTAATGAACATAGTAAACAAGGCAATTACGGTTATGGGTCACGCTCGCGCGAAGGGCGGGCATGAAGATGCCGCTCGCGAGGTACTCAATGGTTTTGTTGAACCTGCTCGTAGCGAAGAAGGATGCCTGCGCTACGAGCTTTTTGAAGACCTCTATTATGTCGGTAGCTTTTACACCGTCGAAGAGTGGGCCAGCGAGCAAGCTCTTGAGACGCACGTCAAAGTTCAAAAGCCGGAAATGAATAAGCTCCTCCCGCTGCTTAGTGCCGAGGTTCGCATCAGCATCGTCAAAGCGCTCACATAATGCAAGCAGGTCGGCATCTGCGCCGGTTCGGCCTTCCGATCTAACCGCATACCCGGAAATTGTCTCTTGATCACAAAGCCGAACGCGCCATCTAGCGGTAATCGCATGATAATCACACCGCACACCCTCTCCCGTCTGATGGTGGAAGCAAGCATCCTCTTGGCGTCTTCGCGGGCCAATCCCACCGCGATTCTCAAAGAAGCGGCCACCGCCTACAAGGTAGACACCGAAGCCATCGCCGCAAAGGTGAAGCAGGAGTTCGCAGTGAAGGACAAGGCGAAGAAGGCAGCGCAACCAGCGGCCAAGGTCGCGAAGAAAGCCGCTTAGTTGCGACAGGCAGACGGGCGGCGAAGCTGCCGCCCTTTGTTTGCGTTGGATACGCCACAAAACGGGTGCAGGGAGACACCTCGACGGTTTCTCCCTGCACCCACTTCCATCTTCCTTCCGGCCTTCCGCCCGCCTGCTGCGCGGCAGAAGACGTTCCCCCTTCTGCACTTTCCCCTTGAATCCCTGCGGCGCCTATCTGACGTGAAATCCGTTTGTGAGGACTGATCGCTGCCCTTAAGCGGAACAGGTTCATCGGGCCGCCACGGATCAGCACTTCAAACCCCAACTCGCAAGAAGGCAAAGAGTGACTGCCAGAATCAACACCTGTGGCATATTGAGCATTCTTATCGTCCGATCACATCCTGGTGTGCCTCGGGGCTAACCCTCGCTTAGCAAGCCGATTCCCAGATGCCTCAAAGCCAGTTCAGCGGTGCGCTTGAGCTGGGCTTTCGTGGAGCCGTTCGCGGCTTGAACTGCCAAACCACTGAGTAGCGACGAAAGATAGCGGGTGTAATCGTCGATGTTCTCCTCTTTGGAGAACTCTCCGGCTCTTCTGGCCTTGAGAAGACGGGCCTTGAGGACGGCTTCATTCCGAAGCCGTATATCAAGCATCAGAGCCTTGGCAGGTTCCGTGTCTACACCGCAGGACAATGACCCAGTCAATGTGAAGCAGCTAGCCGGGTATTCCTTGCCACCCAGAAACTCCACCGTGTTGTAAAACGCAGCCCGTATGAATGTTTCAAATGTTGGCTCTGCAAGCGCCCGCACCATGTACTGTCCCGGTACTTCGATATAGCGTTTCGCCGCAAGCGCGAAAAGTGCCTGCTTATCGCCGAACGCTGCATAGATACTGGACGGGTGAATGCCCATCGCGTGCGAGAGATCCGCCATGGACGTGCCTTCGTAACCCCGTTTCCAGAACAGACGCATCGCGACATCGAGCGTGGCTTCTCTATCGAAGGCAGCAGGTCTTCCGAGCTTGTTCGAGGTCTTCATATTCTTTTAGACGCAAGATTCTTGAATCCGATGCAGCATCGCCGACATCTGTAACGATCGTGCGAGATAATTCTGTAATGATTGATCGAGAATGGATTGCGGGACGCTCTCGCCAGCGTGCCCAATTGAGGGCAGCTATGACGCGGAAATAGCCGGATATTGTATATGCCAGCTTGGTGAAGCACTAAAGACGATCTTTGAAACCGCAGCGCAGCAAACACGAAATATCTATGGAGAGTCGAATGAGCAGACTGAGTGGCAAGGTAGCGTTGATCACTGGGGGCAATAGCGGGATTGGGTTGGCAACGGCAAAGTTGTTTATCAAAGAAGGAGCGTTTGTCTACATAACGGGGCGAAAAGAGGCCACACTCGCAGAGGCCAGCAAACTTCTGGGCGAGCAGTCGCAAAGTATCAAAGTCGATGTGTCGAACCTGGGTGATATTTCCCGCATGTACGACGTTATTGCTGAACGGCACCAGCAGCTCGATATTATTCTGGCCAATGCCGGTGGTGGGGAGTTCAGCGCGCTAGGAGAGTACACCGAAGATCATTACTCCCGGACGTTTGATGCGAACGTGAAAGGGCTGATCTTCACGGTTCAGGGAGCTCTTCCTTCTCTGCATTCCGGCTCGTCCGTAGTGCTTGTCGGGTCGCAAATATCCATCGAAGGGGTCGCGAATTTCGGAATCTACGCAGCAACGAAGGCAGCCGTGCGCTCGCTTGCGCGAACGTGGACTGCTGAGCTCTCCGATCGCAACATCAGGGTCAACGTTGTTAGCCCAGGGCCCACGGACACTCCGGCGATCTCCGGTCTGGTGGATCGCGATCCGACGCGGGATGCCGAACTCAGGAAACTACTAGCCTCATCGGTCCCACTCAAGCGTATGGGTACCGCAGACGAGTCAGCGAACGTCATTCTTTTTCTTGCGAGTGATGAAAGCAGTTTCGTAGCTGGAGCCGATTATGTCGTAGATGGTGGCAAGACGGGAGTTTGATCCCAGCGGAAGCGAAGGTGTCACCCGTCGATGACGTAAAGAAGCGCGGGTGTTGCCTCTTCACTAACTACATGCAATGAAATTTGGAACGCGGAAGGAAAGCAACATGGAGATGACTCGCAGACAATTTTCGGTTGGTGCCGGCGCGGCTGGAGCATTAGCCCTCGTGAACGGAAGTTCCAGCCTTGCCGCAACAACGAAGGGAAACGAAGACATGCAGAGTCAACCTAAAGGAAAGTCGTTCTGGCCCAACGGAGCACGCCTGGCCGTCAGCATCTCTCTCATGTTCGAAGGCGGAGGGCAGCCCATCTCGGGTGCCCAGAGCGCCTTCGGCCCGATCCTAGACCGTCTACCAGACCTCCCGGCGAATGGGTTCTTCGCTTATGGACATTACGAAGGAATACCCAGGGCACTGAACCTATTCGATAAACACAACATCAAAGTGTCGTGTTTCATGATCGGTAAAGCAATCGAGAATGCTCCCGATGTAGCTCAGGAGGTCGTACGTCGCGGGCATGAAGCAGCGGCTCACGGCCGCACATGGTCGCCCTCTTACAACCTCTCCCGCGAGGAAGAGAAACGCTTCATCGCCGACTCACAAGAAGCCATTCATCGGATTACCGGGCAGACGGCAGTTGGTTGGAACGCCTTCTACATGCGCAACTCGGTCAACATCCTGGAGACACTTCAGGAATTAGGTTTCTTGTACACCATCGATGAACCGAGCCACGATGAACCCTTCATTATTCCTGTAAAGGGCAAGGACTTCGTGACCGTCCCCTATACCCTCAGCATGAACGACATATCCTCTTTCCCACTCGAGGGCTACAACCCGCTTGCCTATGAACAGGCACTGAAAGACGAGTTCGATCAGTTGTACGACGAGGGCGCGGGCCGCCGCAGGTTGATGCTCATAGGCATGCACGACCGGATCAATGGCCATCCGAATCGTATTCGCGTACTTGATCGATTCTTAACGTATGCGAAGGGCCACGACGACGTTTGGTTTGCGCGTAAGGATGAAATTGCGAAGTGGGCGCTCGAACACAGGGAGGATACACCGATCGTGCACCGTGGGTCGGCAAGCATTTCGGGGCTGCAAGGCAATTGATTGGAGGTCTCAATTGTTTTTACCGTTGAAGGATAGCCGGTAGTTAGCGCCCTTGATGATAGGGATTTGAATCGTGAAGGGCTAGATGCAAGAGAGCCAGTCGACGGGGCGAAGCCGAAGAAGATCCGCATTTCTTCTCCAGCCCCCGTCCTTCTTCTCCAGCGTGGACGGTGGTTCTGTAACCCAGCGCTCTGGCCTTCAGGTAATAGGGCTTAAACCTGCCCGGAGGATAGCCCACCTCGGGGCCTCCCATGCCGACACCGACGATGTGCTCCGACCAGGGAGCTACGGAATCAAGAAGCTGCCTGACCTCGTCAAGAGGCCTGTGGCGGTGAACGCTCAGAATGAATGCGGCGCTCATGGTGCTGCTCAACCGCGCATCCTCGATAGCGCCGAGCACACCATTCAAGATGGTCTCGAGCGGCACGCCGCGCTCAGTAAATTTCTGTGGCCCAAGGAACAGCTCCGCTCGCCGCACCTGCTGTTGGCTGGCTTTCGCAAGATATGCAGAGGTTACATCGTAGAAGTCTTGCTCGGTCACGAGGACCCGGCAACCTTCAAAGTACAGTGCGAGGAAGTCCTCAAGGTTAGCGAACTGTTAAGCAGCGCGAAGAGCTTTCTTTGACGGCCACCGCAACGCTATCCAATTCCGCTCAGCCAGTCGAAACAGCATTTTAGGTTCCAGCGTGCCTTCCAAATGCACATGAAGCTCAGCTTTTGGAACCGTTCGGATGAACTGCTCAGTACAACTCGCCATTTCCATCTTCATCATCCTTGTTCGGGAAGAGACAATTGCATAGATAATGCTAGGGCGCCTATCGTCAACAAGCGATTACTGACGACAAGCCGACCTATGAGTACCTATGCGATCTTCTCTACCGCTTCGGTCAAGGTGCTAACGCTTCGGCGAACGAGCGGGCTGAACACTCCCGTCTCGCCTGCTGTATAAGGTTCCATGCGCACTTGGACAGTCCTTTTTGTGGGCGTGCTAACGCTGTGGCCCTCATGCGCTCTGGCACAAACTGCTTCGCAGTCGTCGGCTACTCTGCACCAGCTTTTCCTCGAAGACCAGAACGACATGCCGACGCAGACGCCCCGCACGGATCCTTCTCCAGAAGCGATAAAAGCCTTTGCTGAGCGGGCAGCAGCGCGCCGTGCCAGACTGCACGCAATGCTTTCCCTCGGGGAGATCACATCGGGGAACGATCTGTACGAAGCAGCGTTCATATTTCAGCACGGCGAAACCGCTCCCGATTACCTCCTTGCGCATGTGCTCGCACTTGATGCTCTGGCCAAGGGCTTTGATCGTGCGAGATGGCTCTCTGTAGCGACGCTTGACCGTTACCTTCAGCTCATCGATCAACCGCAGGTCTTCGGCACCCAGTACCCGTTCGATCCGAAGATGCCGCATCCGGTCACCAACGGGGGGCGCTTCAGTGGAAGGACGCAATTGCCTTTCGACGAGATGTTCCTGCCCGCCTACATTCGGCGGGACTTCTGCGTGCCTGATCTGGAGCAGCAGAAGAAGAACCTGCAGACGCTCAACGCTGGCAGCTACCCGCGCGACACGATGACGCTACCCGGCTGCGAGCGCTGAGTCAGCGGATCAACAGCAGGACGCGGATCGTGGGTAACGATAAACGCTCTTCTCGTCAGTTGAGGTTGCTTTGGACTTGTCTGGATGGGACAGGCTTACCCCGCAGGTCTTGTAAAACATGGTAACCAAGCAGCCGCGCAATAATGCCTTCGGACAGATCGACTTTACGCCGGGCAGCGGCAGCACGGCAGCTGCGCCAAGGTCTGGAATCGCCAACTGCAATCGCAAGGTTTTGGGAGACTGTTCGAGCGTCAGCGACCAGAAGCAGCATGAGAGAAGAGGCTGCATCGCAGGCTCTTCTCTCATCACCGCGGCAGGTCCAAGTTCCCATCCCTGCCGCCTCTTTGGAAGACATCTCAAGGACAAAGTCGGCGTTCTATGCACGGGCAACGAGACATGTGCAGCGAATGGACTTACTATTTCAACCCGTATCGTGTAGCGGGCTTGCCACTATCGAACACAGCTTGCATCAGTGCACCGGCAGCAGCCTCGAAGTTGCGTAGCAATTTCTCGTCTTGAAGTGAGGGAACCGTGATCAACTCGCCGCGATCAAGGCCGGAGAGAGCCGCATCCACGCAATCCTCGGTGGTCATGACAGTAGCCGGGTCGATCGTCTCCAGGGAGACGCCAGCGACATCCCAACCTTCGGACACTACTGCACCCGGCAGAACTAGTTGAACCCGAACGTTAGTGCCCGCTACCTGCTGCTGAAGTATCTGCGTGAACTGAAGTACGTAGGACTTTGTTGGACCGTAAACGGGGATCCAAGTGATAGGAGCTGTTCCAGCGCCGGAGCCGATATTGATGATCGTGCCATTTCCGCGTAACGTGAAGCGTTCCAGAGCCGCCTTCGAGAGTGCCGTGAGCGCCGTGACATTGAGGGCGATCATGTTGGCCATGACTTCAGGCGCTGTTTCCGTTAGAGGTTTCGCCAACGAGTAGCCCGCGTTATTGACCAGCACAGAGATCAATTCATTGCTGGCTATCTTCTCAATCGTCGCAGAGAGGCCGGCGGGTTGGCTGAGATCTGCGACGAGCACTTCCGCCCGGATGGAGAAACGCTCCTGGAGGTCGGCCGCGATCTGCTGGAGACGGTCGGCGCGACGTGCTACGAGAATAAGATCGTAACCACGCGCCGCCAAACGGTCGGCATAAACCTTCCCGATTCCTGAAGATGCGCTGGTGACGATAGCAGTCCCAAGGCTGCTGGAATTCGATTCGCTCAATGTTTTCTCCTTAATGGTGCACGTCCTGACAGAACGCCATGTTCCAATGCTAGGTTCGGACTAGCGGTTGAGGCTTGCAACCTTGGTGCCCGTCTTCTTGCGGTCGGCCAGGATTTGGGCTTCCGGCAGGAAGGTGATGGCCCTGGCTACCTCGGGGTCCCAGGCAGCGGTGACCTTGAGGCCTTCGGTTTGGCCGAATTGGCTCTTGAAGAGCTCGCTCTTGATGCTGGCCTTGAGCCAATCGTTTACGCCGGCGATCTCTGCGTCCGTGTATTCGACGTCCTGGGACTTGAGGAAATCCTTGAACTGCTGCATCACGGGGTCGTCGACGGTGAAGTCGCGGGCGATGGTGTGGTTGGCGAGGTAGTGCTTGCTGAAGTCGAAGAAGGCATAGTGCTGGTAGAGCGTGCTCTGGAAGTGGTTCAGCTTGGTTGGGTCGATCTTCTCGTCCGGGGTAATGCCGCCGCCGCCGTAGACGGTGCGTCCGGAGTCGGTGAGCTTGACCTCAAGGTTCGACTTATCCTTGGACGTGGTTCCCTGGTCGCGGCCGTAGTAGTAGTCGTAGAGCGAGACGCCATCGTAGTTCCGCTGGATGAGTCGGCCGGACGGTGTGTAGTAATGGTAGGTGGTGAGCGTGAGACCAGTGTTATCGGAGATATGGAATTCGGTCTGGACGAGGCCCTTGCCGAAAGTGGTTTCTCCGGCGATCAAGGCGCGGTCGTGATCCTGTAATGCACCGGTGACGATCTCGGCGGCGGAGGCGGTGCCGCGATTGACGAGGACAACGATGGGGTACTTGGTGCCCTGCTCGCCGTGGAAGGCGCGGTAGACCTGGTCCGGAAACGCGCGACCGCGTTGGCTGACGACGATCTGGCCCTTCTGGAGGAACTTGTCGGACATGTTGACGGCTTCGATCAACAGCCCGCCGGGGTTGCCACGGAGGTCAACGATGAGGCCCTTCATGTCGTTGTCCTTGTTCAACGTATCGATGGCGTCGCCGACTTCCCGGCCGGTAGTCTCGATGAAGCTGGTGACGCGGATGTAGCCGATGCCGGGACGAACGATGAAGGCGAGGTCGACGGACGGGCGGGTGATGTCGTCGCGGACGAGATCGAAGGTGAGGAGTTTGGCGGTGCCTTCGCGTTCCATACCTATGGCGACGTGGGTGCCCTTGGGGCCTTTGAGCTGGGAGGAGACGGCGGAGGAGTCCATGCCGGCGGTGGGTTTGTCGTCGATGGTGCGAATGACGTCGCCGGGGCGGATGCCCGCTTTATAGGAGGGCGCCCCTTCGAACGGTGTCAGGACGACGACCTTGGTGCTGTTGCCGGCCTTATCGGGCTGGGGCTGGATGGACATGCCGACGCCGTAGTACTTGCCGTGCTGGTCTTCGCGCATCTGGGCCCAGGCCTTGGGATCGAAGAAGTTGGAGTGGGGATCAAGGGTGTGGAGCATACCTGGAATCGCGCCGCCGTAAACGGCCTTATCAATCTTGTCGGTATCGAGGTGTTCGGCGTAGTTCTGCTCGACGATGGAATAGACGTTGGTGAAGGAGTGCAGGGAGTCGCGCAGGGTGGACTCGTCGGATGCCGACTGAGCAGCCACTTTATGGCTGATAGCAGACCCGAGCACGGCGCAGGTCGCCAGAAAGAGAGTGACAGAGAAGAGAGCGCGGCGTGTGTGTGGGGCCATTTGCTGATGTACCTCGAAATAAGGCGGCGCGTGGCCGGGGGACAGGTTAAGGGCGCAGAAACCACGAAGAAAGCGGCCTAGCTATTCATCCACAGAGGGGCGGTATTGCATCGTCCCTCGGCTCTTAAAGT
>JALYVA010000182.1 GCA_030853485.1 Acidobacteriota bacterium | reverse complement strand
GTTCTGCTTCCGCATGAGGCATCCTTTCGACATCGTCCCTCACGGATCTGGTTGTGACTCGCCCGTCCGGGAATGGCATGATGACCGTCCGGTAAGGCGCGTCGAAGCTCACGACAACGTAACCATGGCTCACCAGATCTTCAGCGATCGATGTGTAGTCGGTGCTCAGTGCTCCGCCCCCTGCCCGGAGGAGAACGACCGGATAGGAGGGCTGCTCCGGTGAGACATTCGCGTCGGTCCAACTGTGGGTCTTAATACGAGCCAGGTCGCGGCTGAGGAGCTTGCTGAGGATGAAGCCATCATGTTGTTCCAATGCGCGACGCCAGTATTCCGGGAGGTACTCTGAAGTTTTTGCGGAAGGCATTGGCGCGGCGGGGTACCACATCCAAATGCCAAGTTCTTGTCGGGTGTTGGGGGCGGGTGCAAAGGGATTTAGCCGTGTTTCGTCTGTCCAAGCGTATGTGGTTCGACCGACTTTGTAGGGTCCAGTTGGCGTGGGCAGCATCGTTGACCTCGTGTGGTCCAGCCACAGCGACCCGAGCAGGGTTGCGATGCCGACTACAGCGATAAGAGCGAGTGCGCCAAACGTCTTGAACACGCGCCTAAAGATGCGATTTGCCATCCTCCCTCTACGTTCCATGAATTAAGCGACGGAACGAGCCCTTTGCAATCGCCAAACGAGATACGGCAGCACAGCAAGCGTTAGAATTACTAACGCATAAAAAAGCTCGCCGCAAATACTCGCAACGGAAGTCCCCAAAGCGATGTCCATGCTGATATGTCCGAGTCCGCGAGGGACTTCGGTGCGGCTCGCGTGGACCTGATTTGTAGCGGCTAGCACGGCGATCAGGACCAAACCGATACTTGGCCAAACCGCTTTGAGCCTTTGGCGAGCGGCGGCAACTCCGACTGCCCAGCCGATAAGGACAGGTGCTCCGAAAAACAAGAATCTGGCTGCCTGAAAGTAAATGTTTTCAAACCCATATACCGGTCCTCTGAACGGCGTATCCGCCCCCGGCAGAAACATCTTCCAGCCAGACCACAACATGAACAGAGCGATAAGGTAAGCCCCGACAAGGAGGAAAACAGGGCCTAAGCCGAAGATCGCCCACGGCGCTCGGACGCACCAAGATCGGAACTTATCAGAGCCTGCACTCTGATCTATCGGTCGCTCTTGCGTTGGGACGAGGCGTTCACAGAAAGCGGACCAGCCGACGTTCGCTGAGGTGCGCAGGCCGCTCTTGCCTGATTCGAGAAAAGCCTCGAACTCCGCGCCATAGCGTCTTCTCCACTGAGGCGGATAGAGGCGCACAAGGAACTGAGCGAGTCTGGGATTCATAACGCCTCCAATCTCTGCAGTCCGGCGTTCGAGAACTGTTTGAGAATAGTCAGTTTCGCGCGAAGGACGCGCATGCCCGCAGAGGTTAGGCGGTAGGGTTGGCGGCGCTCCTCCGGTGGGAGCGGCTCGATCCATCCTTGCTGTTCCAGGCGGGAAATCGCCCCATAAAGCGTTCCCGGACTCAGATGAGTCCCGCAAAGACACGCGATGTCTTCAATCATCGCGTGCCCGTGTTTTGGTCCATCAGCCAAACTAGCCAGCACCAACAGCGGCGGATCAGAATAATGTCCTGTCTCCGGACGTTGATCGGCATTTGCTACGTCGCGCGTACTTCGCATAACGTAGTTATTGCACAGCAGGCCACTTACTGCAAGCTATTTTGCAACGGTCCGCCGGTCCTGGACCTAACCGGACCGCCCCTGAACGCCTGTCCAGGTTCTTAGCGTACGGAAATTTCCCTTTCTTGAGCTGTCCCTACACTGGACGCAATGGATCAATGGGAGTGGGAAGTGCGGGTGATTGATCTGCAGCCTGGCACCGCCGCCGGACACGACGCCGGTATGTGTCGGTGGTCGCGGAGCAACGCCGCCGCAGTACAGCGGGGGACCGACCGGATATCGTCTGATGTTGAAGCGCCAGGAGATGGGTGAGAAGATGTTTCCGCCGGCAGAGGTGGAAACGGTGATTCGCATGTTGACGGCGGCCCATCCAGCTGGACCGGCAAGCACCTGTGAGGTACTGCGGGATGTGATTGCGAAAAGCGGTGTCAGCCTGGATCGGCGATTGGAAGAGTCGGGACCGCTTACACCGGAGCGGTTCAGCTTGTTGGAAGCCAACGAGCGCTTGGCGAAACTGCTGCAGTACCGGACGTTCGCATGAAACTCCGCGTGGAAGTGGTGTGGGACAGCGAAGGTCAAGAGCAACGCAGCAATGTGATGGCGATCGACCGCCCACAACTAGCGATGGAAACGCTGGGGTTGAATCTGGGCGAAAGTAAAGCGATGTTGGAGGGCGTGCAGGACATTGTTGTCGCTCAACAAGTAGCCGAGGATCTAGAACAGCGACGCCGCTGCTCGCATTGCGGAAAAAGGTATTGCGGCAGAAGCGGTGGCACGAAGGAGATAAAGACCCTGTTCGGCATGGTACAGGTGTCGAACCCGCGGTGGAATCGTCGCCGGTGCCAGCGGAGCGGAGCCAAAACATTCCGGCCCACAGCGTCCTGGCTGCAAGGGCAGACGAGCCCGGAACTTCTGTACCTGGAGAGCAAATGGGCGTCGCTCATTCCCTTTGCCAAAGTGGCCGATTTGTTGCGGGAAGTGCTGCCGGTGGATGACGGGATTAACCACGAGACGATCCGCCGGCATCTCCACGGCACGGCCGATCGAATGGAGAAAGAGTTAGGAGACGAGCGCCAGCTGAAGTTATTCGAGGAGGAAGTCGCCGAGCAGGAAGACTTGCCACTGCCCGATGGCCCGATCACAGTCGGCATCGACGGCGGCTATGTGAGGGCGGCGCACAAGGAAGGCTTCTTCGAAGTGATCGCGGGCCGAAGTGTAGTTGCCTTTCGGCGGGAGGCCAACGATGAAGTCCCGGAGGCGAAGTGTTTCGGCTACGTGCAGACTTACGATGAGAAGCCGCGGCGGCGGCTGTGGGAGCTCATGAAATCGCAGGGTCTACAAGACCATCAACAGGTTGTGTTTATGTCAGATGGCGGCGAGGACGTACGCCGGGTACAGGAGTATATGCAGCCCGGTAGCGAGCATTGGATCGATTGGTTTCACATCACGATGCGCGTGACAGTTTTCCAGCAGCAGACCAAAACCGTGACTGCAGAAGCCGGGCGAGCTGACACTGGTGCAGCGATAGCGAAGCGAATCGATAGCGTTAAGCATTTGATATGGCACGGCAACGTTGCCGAGGCACTGGATCGGCTGCACGACTTGCTGCAAGATCTGGACCTAATTCGAGCGCACTCGGCAGCCGCTGAAAAGCTGGCGTTCGGAATGACGGAGTTCGAAATCTACATTCGTAATAACCGCGAGTTCATTCCGAATTTTGGGGAGCGCTACCGCCAAGGGAAGACCATCTCCACGGCTTTCGTGGAATCGACAATCAACCAAGTGGTGAGCCGTCGCTTCGTCAAGAAACAACAAATGATGTGGACGCTACGCGGGGCGCACTTGCTCTTACAAACGCGAACCAAGGTGCTGAACAACGAACTGGAAAATGTGTTCCGGAGCTGGTATCCGCAATTCCGCCCGGCTACAAAGGCGGCCTGACCACCGGCCTTGTGCTGCACTCCAGTTACAATAAACTCCGATCCAGGGCGTGCATTTGGTATGCGTTTACCAATTCACGGTGGTGTTACGCGGCATTTAGCCCGATGGTCTTACGTCGTCTGCTGTTGCGGAGTGACCAGAGCATCGCCGATCTCCATTACGCCATTCAGATCGCGATGGGCTGGAACGATTCGCACCTCAATCGGTTTCACATTCACGCCAAGGAATTCGGCGTAGCTCACGAGAGAGGCGTGATGTTTAATGACAATCCTGCGAAGGTTCAGTTGGCCGACTTCGGCTTCCGGCTTGGTGAGCGCTTCCTATATGAGTACGATTTCTACGATGCCTGGGAGCATGATGTGAGGCTTGAGAGGGTATTGCCGTTGGGTTCCCGGCGCATTTTGCCGCTCTGCATTGGCGGTCAACGGCTAGCGCCTCCGGAAGATTGTGGAGGCGCCCGAACGTATTATGGAAGAGGGCGATTCGTGGTGGGAGGAATGGTGGGACACAATGCCGCAACAAGAGCTGGCGTTGATGGCTGAGACCGTGGAACGCGTACTCGATTCCGATGGAGATCGCTCACTCATCCCAGATCGACAGATCCTACTAGCCACTCTTGAGCGGGTGAAGGCACATCGCGCCGCCTGTCCAGACCGGATTGACCGCGGCGTCATCAATGAACGGCTCCGACAATATCTCGCGGGGAACTGGCAGACGGACAGCTACGCGGCTGTCCCTTTTCCAGCGTGCTCATCAGCATGGTGTTTGGTCGCTTCCTCTGTGTGCTGGGTCGCATGGAGTCCATGTCCTGCAGCGATTTCAGAATGGTGTGCGGCCTTCTCATGACTGCCAGCTTCGTGATGCTTCGCCGCCTCCAGATGGTGTTTTGCTGCGAGCTGGTGATGTTCAGCCGCCTTTTTGTGGTGTTCAGCACCTTTGTGAGTTGCCATTTTGTTTGCTCCTTTTCAGCCGAGATCCGTTTGGTTTTACGGCCACGTTGAGTATATATCAATTGCCCGTGGACGGCTTTTGTCGCGCTGCAGTGAAGCAGGATCTCACGCACTTTAGGTGCAGCTATCGGAAGAGCGGAATGGCTCCCAAGGAAGCACACGAGCCCGCAGAAGTTCAATCCCGCGCGTCCGTACATCTGGAGCTTGATCGTCTTCAGCTGTCGCGCTGCAGACAGTGAAACATGAAATTTCGCGCCTTTGTGTTTTCAGCTACTTATCATGTTTAAGTACAAAAGTCGTTGTACTTAAACACGAAAACTTTGCGTTTAAACCGGACACACACTTTCGGTCCAGATTCGTGTCCTGTTTAAGTGCAAAACAGTCGTTAACTGCTTGAACAGGTTGGCGATTACAGTCTTCGACTTGAATGCAAACGGCGAATCCTGTATCGAATTAAAGTGCACAAAAGGGGGTCGAACGGTCGCTGTGTCATATTTGAGTGCAGCGCGACAATTGGTGTTCGCGTGTTGATGTTTGGAGGTCGCATTTGAACTTGATCCTGATCATCTTGATCCTTTTGATTCTTTTTGGCGGGGGCGGTGGTTATTACTACGGCGGCCCCATGGTCGGCAGCGGCCTCGGCGGGGTACTGCTCGTCGTGCTTATTCTTTATCTCCTGTTTGGGAGAAAGCGAATCTAGACGACATTCGGCATGAGCTTCCGCGTTCGCGCTGTGCTTTTTACGTCGTTGACGGCGTCTCATAATCCAGTCTCACAACTGGCCGCAAATGTGGGCCACGAGCCTGTACCGAGGGCTAAAAAGCTTCTCAAAAGTCAGTCTCAAAATCCACGCTGGAAATCCGGCATTCATGGCGTAGTCAATCCCAAATAGTCGCAGGGCGCATCTTCTAGGTCCTGCTCCACACCCAGATATCGTTCGGTTGTCGTCAGCGAAGCGTGCCCGTAACTCAATTGAATCTGCTCAATTCTTGCCCCGCCCTTGTGGGCGAGTTTTCCGTAGGTTCTACGTAAATCGTGCGGCCGGAATTCAATGCCGAGTTGCTCGGCGTAGTCCACCACTAGGGCGTAAATGGAAGACGCGGACATGCCGGCGCCAGTGAAGCGGCCACCTTTGTTGATGGTGCCCAAGAGGAGGCCGAGACCGGGGCAAACCGGGGGCTGGTAGCCGAGAAGCAATTTTGATAGCTTGCGGCTCATGCAGAGTTCCGAGATTTATCAACTTCACGCCTGGTTGTGCGGCATCAGTCCGCTGATCTGGCGGCG
>JALYVA010000149.1 GCA_030853485.1 Acidobacteriota bacterium | reverse complement strand
GGACATCATCGTGAAGGACGCCACGACAGCTATTTTGTTGTCCAGTCTCAGCAAGACCGAAGCCGCAACGTTCAGCGGTATTCCGGGCCTGGCAGAGCTTCCGGGCTTCCGCGATACCGTGGCCGATCATCTCGGCGAGACGTCATCCTCGGAGCTTGTGGTCCTGCTCACCCCGCATGTTGTGCACCGCCGATCGAGCGTGATCGCGTCGCGCGTGGTGCCGTTTGAAACCGCTTCTCCACAGGAGTTCTAACGAGCAGCGTACGCACTGCGGTGCGGCTTGCGCGGCTGCATATGCGTTGACCGCACAACGCATCCTCGATATAGTTACAGAGGTACGAGCGGGAGTAGCTCAGTGGTAGAGTGCTTCCTTGCCAAGGAAGATGTCGCCGGTTCGACCCCGGTCTCCCGCTCCAACAATTGACTCCTGCCTGCGGTACACTTCCCTTACAAATCAGCAGGGCGGAAGCGATGCCCACCCGAGGCGCGGTACCCAAGTGGTAAGGGAGAGGTCTGCAAAACCTTTATGCGTCGGTTCGATCCCGACCCGCGCCTCCAAATTCTCCTGATTCTCTCCATGCTTCCGATCACACCTGCCGTTGCGGGCAGCATCAGCTTGTCCCGGTGGCTTCGAGACTAGACTTCCGACTTGCGTAGCTGCTCAACGATTTCGGAGACGGCGCGGCGAGCCTCTTCTTCCTGATCGGGAGGAAAGCTGATGGCACCTACGCGAGCATGGCCGCCACCGCCGTACCGCTCACAGACCTTGGCCAGATTCACCAGCTCAGAGGGTACGAGCTTCGTCCAGGGGTTGGTACCCACCGAGACCTTGGTGCGGAAACTCGATTTACTGAGACCCACGTTATAGGTCGCGTCCGGATGTAGGTAGTAGGGGATGAACTTACTGTACCCCTCGGTCGGATGGTCGGTGATGTCGAAGGTGATAACACCATCCTCGACCGTCGCACGCATGCGGATGAGATCGAGCGCAGCCCAGTGACGCTCCATCAGAGGTCCGAGTTGCTCGTGCACAAAATCCTGTTCGAGCACTTGCTGCAAGCTCATCTCCGTGAGCAGAGGAATCAGCCGCTGAACAAGATTCGCATCGGTGGAGCTCTCAATGGCCATCGTCAGCTTCATCGCTGGCTCCTTCATTTCGACCGCAGCCTGTGCACTTTCGTAGCGGGCGCCGTCGACGATGTCGGCCCATCGGATGAGTTCCAGCAGAGGCGCGGTGTCGAAGCCGAAGTTTACCTGCGCGACATGTGCGATGAGGCTAGTGCAGGAGATGTAGTTCGGGTCGAAAAACTTCCGCATGCGCTGAGAGCCGTCCTGCTGCCCGGCTTCAAAGCCGCTCCGGTCCTCTGGCGTCAGGAATGCGCTCTGGTGATGGTCGAACCACCAGGTGACCTTGGAGGAAGGCGAATATTTAAAATCCACGATCGCATTCTCGCCTGCGATGAACTCGCTCTCGTCGAATAATGCACCCGCGCGATGCACCAGCCCGTGGTAAGAAAATTTGTTCGCCGTTTTCACGCACTCGCGATGGAAGCGCGTGAACAGCGAGGCCGAGCAGGCACCATCGAAACATTTGTCATGATAAAAAATTCTGCATTCCAAGCGTCAGTCCTCAATCTATAAAGCGCAAACTTTGAAGGCGAAGAGTACAGCATAGCGCATCGGCTGCCGAGGGAATCCGCATCGCTCACTTGCCTCTGGTGGAACAACCTTCCTTGTTGTAGCGTATTCCTCTGCGCCTACTCAGGAGACTACTTGAATCCTCAATCCGAAGACCTTCGACGCTTGTCCGTCGAACCACACCTTCCTTCCACACCGCGCTCGAAGCTGCGCACCATCTTCTACGGCGAGGAGGGTCTGCGAGCCGGGTGGAGCCTGCTTCTGTTCGTTCTGATCTTCGCCGGATTCGCCTTTGCGGCGATCCATATTGCGCGTGCGGTTCACCCGCACGATCCTAAAGCAGCCAAAGAGCAGGCAATCAGCCTGTACGCGACCTTCACTCAAGAGGGCATTGCCCTGCTCATCCTGCTTGGTACTACCTGGATCATGTCGAAGGTTGAAGGACGCACCTTCTCCTCGTATGGTCTTCGGGGCCGCCGCAAATTGCGCAACCTGGTGACCGGCCTGTTCTGGGGTGTGGCCTCTCTCTCGTTGCTGGCGCTGATCCTGTGGAAGGCCGGCTTGCTCCTCGTCGATGGTCGCGGGCTCTTTGGCAGCGATGTGCTTCGCTATGGCGTGGCGTGGCTGGCAGCCTTCGCACTGATCGCTTTCTTCGAAGAGTTTCTGTTCCGAGGGTACATCCAGTACACGCTTGCCCGGGGGCTTGCCGGCATGTTTCGCTCGGGCTTCGAAAGCAGGCACGCGGCAAGCTTGGGATTCTGGACTGCTGCCGTATTCTGGGCTGTCCTCTTCGGGTTGGTTCACAAGAGCAACGGCGGCGAATCTCCTATTGGGCTGGTTTGCGCCAGCTTAGCCTCGCTGCTGTTTTCCTTCAGTCTGTGGCGGACGGGTTCGTTGTGGTGGGCGATCGGTCTGCACACGACGTGGGACTATGCCCAGTCGTTCCTGTATGGCGTGGGCGACAGCGGAACCATGATGCGCCAACATCTCCTCATCACACATCCGGCGGGCAACGCACTGCTGAGCGGAGGAACGACTGGACCGGAAGGGAGCCTGTTCGTTCTACCGGTGATGTTGCTCCTGGTGCTGGTGATTGTGTTCACGCTGCCTCACACTGTGAGGGACTATGTCCGCGAGGATCGGATCATCCCGTGACTCCGGAGAGGTTCGCGCCTGTCGGAGATGTTCGCGCCTCTCGATGACCCCAGGAAAGTGGCGTGCCACGTGTTACTCAACAGGATTTATGACTCGATATCGGCTTTGGGCGAGATCCAGTTCGTGCTCGATGGTACGGAGCACGTCGTCGCCGATGTGGCCGTTGTCCCGGAGGCCAATCAGGGTTCGACGTTCGGCCTGCAGAGCGCTCTCTGCAATGCTGCGCAGACGTGAGTAGGTGTCGGCGTCGAATCCATCGGGGTCGCTTTCCGCGCCCGAGCTTACCGCAGCCAGGCGATGACGATAGCGATGCACCACGTCGTCATAGAGGTGCTGGTCCTGCTCGCTCTGACTTTTTCGTTCGTCCTCCAGATGGCGAGTCGCTGCGGCGAGAATGATTCGCCGCGCCTCCCTTTCTTCGGGCTCCATGCCGGTCGTGCCGGCCAACCCAAGCCCGCGAATCAGCGCCGGCAGCGTGAGCCCCTGCAGGACGAGCGTCACTAGGATGACGCAGAAGGCTAGAAAGACGATCAGGTTGCGTGACTCGAAAGTTTTTCCATTGTCCAACACCTCCGGTATGGAGATTGCGGCGGCCAAGGCGAGAACACCACGCATCCCGGTCCAACCCACAACGAAGACCTCGCGATTGCCGAGCGGCGCTTCCTTGTGTCCCATCCAGCGGCGCTCCACGTAGGAGGCCAGCTTCATCGCGGGGAATACCCATACCATTCGCAGCGCAATGAGCACTGCGCTGAAGACGGCGCCGTACAGGACCAGGGTGCCAGTGCCGTAGCGGCCGTGGATGCCGGCGAGCACGTAAGGAAGCTGCAGGCCGATGAGAACGAAGACAATGCCGTTGAGCATGAAGGTGAGAGCCTGCCAGGCTCCCTGCACCTGCAGCCGTACCGTGGGCGAGAAGAACCGGGTGCTTTTGCGGCTGAGATATATTCCGCAGACGACGACGGCGAGAACGCCGGACGCCTTTGCCTTTTCTCCCGCGAGGTAAGCAGCGTATGGGACGACGAGGCTGACGACCAGTTCCACGGGCCCGTCGTCGATGAAGCGTTCGAGCCAGCCGACGATAGCTCCGATGATGAGGCCGATGACGACGCCGCCTGCGACGAGATAGAGCAGGCGAACGGCCCCGCTCTTCACGGTCGGAGCTTCGGTGCCGAGCAGAAGCGCGAGACCGATCTCGAGCGCGAGCAGGCCGGTGGCATCGTTGAGGAGGCTTTCGCCTTCAAGGATATCGACGATTCTTCGCGGCAGGCCGACGGCCTTGGCGATGGAGGTGGCGGCAATGGCGTCGGTGGTTGCGACCACAGCGCCGAGTAGAAACCCTGCCCTCCAATCGAGTGCGGTGATGAAACGATCGGAGAACTCCGCTACGCCCCAGACGGTGAAGCCCACGAGACCGAAGGCAAGCAGGCCGATGACTACGGCGTTGCGGCGAAATTCGCGCCACGACATCGACCATGCCGAGGCATAGAGCAGAGGCGGCAGGAAGATGACGAACACAACGTTCGAGTCAAGCGGAACCCGCGGCATGTGAGGAATGAAACTGATGACGAGACCCGCGACCACAAGGACGATCGGATATGGCACCTTGAGACGGTTCGCCATGGCGGCAAATCCGGCCACAAGCACAAGCAGAAGAAGGATGACGGTCTCGACCGCGTGCAGGTTTTCTCCCAAACCCATGACAGTACCTCACCAACAGCATCCCATAGTGGGTTCGATTGTGCAGGCGGCATTTACACTGCGAGCAGAGATGAACTTGAATTCCACACCGCCTGCGCAGGATGAAAGTCTGAGCTCGTTGCAGCTTCTTCGTCGGCGCATCTTTCTGCGAACGGCAGCTTTGCTTGGATCGCTTGCCGTTCTGGTAGTGATTGCCGGATTTCTGCTTGCCCGGCACTGGGTACGCGAGACACTTGCCAATTCCCTGCCTCAGATCGATGGTTCGGTGCTGCTTGCCGGGCTGTCGGCCCCGGTCACGGTCGAGCGGGACATGCATGGGGTGCCTCACCTGCGCGCCGCTTCGCCTGACGACCTGGTGCTTGCGCAAGGGTACGTGACGGCACAGGACCGTTTGTGGCAGATGGATGCGCTGCGCCGCCATGCCGCGGGCGAGCTTGCCGAGATCCTGGGCTCGGGCCTGATTGCGCATGATCGTACGCAGCGGATTCTGCAGCTTCGGGCCTCGGCCGATCATGCGCTGGCTGCCCTGGCTCCGGAACAGATCCATCTGCTGCAGCGCTATGCCGACGGCGTGAATGCGTCGATCGCGGTGCAGCGGGCACATCTTCCGCTGGAGTTCAGGCTGCTGCGGTACCAGCCTGCGCCGTGGACGCCGCGCGATTCGATCCTGATCGGGCTGGTGATGTTCCAGGACCTCACGAACTCGTTTCCCCAGGAGCTGAACCGGGAAGCTCTGACGGCGCGTTTGCCTGCGCACCTGATTGCGGACCTGTATCCGACGATGTCGTGGCGCGACCATCCGCCGACCGAGACGCCGATCGACCCGACGGCGCCGCAGACCGATATTCCAGATATTCCGCTCGATGAGTCGCAGACCAGGCTTCGCGAACCGGCCCGATCGAAGGTGGTGCCTGCGGAACTGATCGCTGCCGAGAAGGCATTGGGGCCGGTCCTGTCGTCTGCGCCGGAGTGCGATGGCTGCCGTGCGGGCTCGAACAACTGGGTGGTGGCGGGCGCGCATACAGCTTCGGGCAAGCCTCTGCTGTCGAACGATATGCACCTGAACCATAACGTTCCCGGGATCTGGTATGAGGCCGATCTCGAATCTGCTTCTGCGGGCGGCGAGTTTCACGTCACGGGTGTGAGTCTTCCGGGGGTTCCTTTCATCATTGTGGGCCACAACGAGCATGTGGCGTGGGGATTTACCAACCTCGGAGCTGAGGTGCAGGATGTGTATATCGAGCACGTTCGCGGGGCCGGGGGTGGGGCCGAGTATGAGGCTGCGGACGGCACGTGGCACGGGGTGCGTCACCAGCAGGAGGTAATCCACGTCAAGGGCGGCAAGGACGTCCTGCTCGATGTGCAGTCGACCCAGCATGGCGCGTCGGCAACGCCGGTGATTTCGGCGCTGTTTCCGAGCGAAGCGCGCACGCTGTCTCTGCGTTGGACGATCTACGATCCTGCGGCTATCACACCGTCGTTCGAGGCGATCGATGCGGCGAAGGACGGGGCCGGGCTGGTCGCTGCCTTTTCGCAGTTCGGCGGGCCGGCGCAAAACCTTGTGTACGCGGATGACCAGGGGCATATCGGGTATCACGCGGTGGGCATGATTCCTGTACGCGGCAGTGTTGCGAATCCGTCGCCGATCAGCCCTGTTCCTGGTGACGCTCGGGACCCGAAGCAGGATTGGGCGGGCTACATTCCGTATGACAAGCTTCCACAGGCGGCTGATCCGGCGAGCGGGTTCCTCGCTACGGCGAATGCGCGCGTCACTCCGGACGATTACACGTATCCGATTACGCTGAACTGGGCTGCTCCGTACCGGAACGAGCGCATCTGGAAGCTGCTTGCGGACCGCGCTTCGGCGAGTCATGACCACCTGACGCCGGCCGATATGCTGCGGATCCAGACCGATGTCTACTCGGACGTAGACCATGTGATTGCGCAGCGGCTGGCGTATGCGATCGACCATGCGGCGCGGCCGGAACTGGTTGGGGACAAGAGGCTTCACCAGGCGGCGGACCTGCTCCGCGAGTGGGATGGCAATGTCGCGATGGACGCGGCTGCACCTGCGATCGTCGATGCGACGCGCACGGCGTTGTGGGCGGTGCTGATCAACTCGCAGGCCGAGGCGTATGCGGAAACGACGTCGAAGCAGAAGCCTTCGGCGCGGTCGGAAAATGTTGCTGCGCTCTACACCTGGGGCAACAAGGCGTATGCGGAAGAGTGGATGATCATGCACACACCGGCGCGTTGGCTGCCGGCCCGGTATGCGAACTGGGACGACCTGCTGGCGGGCGCGGTGGCGGTTGCGATGCGTGAGTCCCACTCACCCTATGAGGTTGCGAAGTGGCGGTATGGGACGTTCCGTCCGCTGGATATCGAACATCCGGTGTATAGCCAGTCGGCCCTGCTCGAGCGGCTGATCGGACGGCCTACGGGAACCGGTGTTGTGCCGCAGAGCGGAGACGATACGACAGTGAAGCAGGTGGGCCGTACGTTCGGGCCTTCGGAGCGCTTTACGGCGGATCTTGCCGACTTCGACCGCAGTACGCTGAACCTGGTGCTGGGGGAGTCTGCCAATCCGGATAGCCCGTGGTTTATGGATCAGTGGGCTGCCTGGTATGGCGGGACCACGTTTGCTTTGCCGTTCAGCCCTGCGGCGGTGAGGGCTTCGGCGACGCATACGCTTACGCTGCGGGCGAGGTAGTGGGGTACCCCCCCTCCCCCCCTATTGCCCGCGTGTAAGTGCTTTGGGATGTTCAGCTTGCGAGCGGGGGGTGTCGCCAAATTCGTCCAACCAAAGGACTTACGCGCAGATTCGTGCAGCGTAAGGACTTACGGGTGGGCTGCGCCTTCGCGGCTGTTTTTGGTTCTGTCTTAATTATAGCGGTTTGGGGTAAACTCCTACGCCACTTGTAAGTGGATTGTTTTGTGGGAGTTGAGTCGTTTAGGGGCTTGACACGCGTTTTTGCTGGTGTTTTTAGGGTGTTTGGGGCGGGAAATTGGAAATTTATTTTGGTCGAAGTGGGTTTATTCGGGGCGGTGGGTCCCTTGGGTTGGCGTGAAGGGTTGGTGTGACGTGCCGGTGGGTGTGACGTTGGGATGTGGGTTTTGACGCCGGGTGGGAGGAGAGCGGTCTCGCTTCGCGAGATGCCCACATCTCAGAATCGAGATATGGGGCACCCGGATTTTCGACGAAGGGACTTTGTTGAGAGATTCGAGATGGTTTTGTTTGGTGGTGGGCAGGGTGGTTGGGGCCGAGGGAAATGCAGGTCCTTCGGCTGCGCCTGTCGCGATAGGGCCGCGACAGGCTTCGCTCAGGATGACACCTCTTGATGGTCGGAGATGAATGTTTGGTGGTGTGAGGGTGGTCGCGTGTTTGTTTCGGGGCGGTCGGCCCCACATCTCAGATTGGGTGTGGGTCACCCGGTTTGGGCTTACTCGTTGGGATGCAGGTGTGTTGGGTTGGTGTGAGGGTTGGGTTGTTATGCCGGTGGGTGTGACGTTGGGATGTGGGTTTTGACGCCGGGGTGGGAGGGGAGCGGTCTCGCTTCGCGAGATGCCCACATCTCAAAATCGAGATATGGGGCACCCGGATTTTCGACGGAGGGACTTTGTTGAGAGATTCGAGATGGTGTTGTTTGGTGGCAGGGGTGGTTGGTGTGGCCGAGGGGAATGCAGGTCCTTCGACTGCGCCTGTCGCGATAGGGCTGCGACAGGCTTCGCTCAGGATGACACCTCTTGATGGTCGGAGATGAATGTTTGGTGGTGTGAGGGTGGTCGCGTGCTTTGTTTCGGGGCGGTCGGCCCCACATCTCAGAATCGAGATATGGGGCACCCGGATTTTCGACGAAGGGACTTTGTTGAGAGATTCGAGATGATCTTTTTTGTGGTGGGGAGGGGTGGTTGGTGTGGCGGAGGGGAATGCAGGTCCTTCGACTGCGCCTGTCGCGATAGGGCCGCGACAGGCTTCGCTCAGGATGACACCTCTTGATGAGTGGACGGAGATGAGGGGGGTGTTTGGGACGGGTGGTCGCGTGCTTTGTTTCGGGGCGGTCCGCCCCACATCTCAGAATCGAGATATGGGGCACCCGGATTTTCGACGAAGGGACTTTGTTGAGAGATTCGAGATGATCTTTTTTGTGGTGGGGAGGGGTGGTTGGTGTGGCGGAGGG
>JALYVA010000130.1 GCA_030853485.1 Acidobacteriota bacterium | reverse complement strand
GATCGCTTCACAGGAGACATGGCGTAGTTCATTCACATCCAACAAAAGTCGGACGGCTGCCGTGTCATAGCAGCCGGTGGCCAGCGCTGACTCGATTGCATCGCGCAGCTTCTGATGACCATACTTCTGCGAAAGCTTGAGCAAATCGATCATCTGTTTCGTGCCGCTCTGTTTGCCGTGCCGTTCGATCAGCGCTTGCCAGATCTGGTCGAAGCTCAGTGGCCAGAGACCAGCCTGCCGTTTCTGTTCCAGCGGCTTCGATCCGGCCAATGCGCCTGGCTTCCGGAACAACACATCGAGATAATGCTCAAGATCGAGGATCTGCTGTTGGCGCCGATAACAGCGTTCGTGACTAGCGATACAGCGGCCGTCCCGCCATAACTCGACGGTGCTCGCATAAATCTTGGCTTGCACCTGCGTGCCCACCGGTAACGGCACCGAATAGGCATTGGTCAGCACCTTGACACAACCCAAACCGTTGGTGATGGGAAAGCTTGTTTGCGCTAGTTCCACGCCTTCTGCCGCCAAAGGCAAAAGACACTCACGCTCCACCAGCAATCCCGCACCCACGGTTTGCTCACGTCCGGCGATCAGACGATGTTCGTCCTGTTGACAGGCTGTCAGCAACTTCTGATTCAGCGCTTTTATGTCCGGCGCTTCCGGAACTGGAACCCAGTGGTTACGCCGGAAATATCCGGCTTCGCCTTCAATCCCGCCTTTTTCATGCGGCTCCGCCGGCGTGCAAAACTCTGCTTCGAACCGCCAGTGCGAACGGAACGCTACGAATCGAGCGGTTTCCTCCCGCCTCGATCCACGCAAAATCTTTTTCACGGCGGAAGCTAGATTGTCGTAGCGGAGCTTTTGGAAGACGCCGCCAAAGTAAGCGAACGCGAGTTCATGCGCTTCCAGAAAAGCCTGTTGTGTGGCGTGCAGATAAGCATAGTGAAAGGCCGCTCCGCTGACCATGCTGCGCATCGCAAAGACCTGCAGCTTGATCCGTTCTCCGGACAAATCGGCATACGACTCGTACCAATCGATTTGCGCTTCCACGCCCCAGGCATAGCTTTGTGGAACGCAAGTTTCACGGTCCAAGAAGCCCAACACCATCTTCCGGCTATGCACATACTGGCGAACAGTTCGTTCGCCGATCTTGCAGTCCGGCAACTCAACCCGAATCCGTTCCCACATCCGATGCGCCGTGTGCCGCTGTTTCCGTGGCCCTTTTCGGTCAGCCTGCAGGATCGCGTCAATAAACTCCGCCGCCGCCTTTAGCTTCCAGCGCGGCCGCTCGGTCTTCTTGCGTGGCTTAGGCAAAGCGCTGCCGACGGCCTCACGAACCATTCGCCGATGTACCCCCAGCTTCTTTGCCACTCCGGCAATCGTTCCCACGCCGAACTCATACTCTCGACGGATCTGTTCGAATAACTCCACCTTGGCTCTCCAGTCCAACGAGTTCCTCCATTGCGGGCTTCGCCCGCTTTAGAGTACCCGTCCGTTCCCTGGGGGGCCAAATTAAAATGCCGAACTGGGCCACTTCAAAATACCGAAATCACAGCCCGGTATAGCTCACGAAATGCTTGGCAGGAAACCGATGAATAGCGTCTGCTTCCCAGCGGATGAGGACAGAGAGAAAACGGCCGATGCCTGGGCAGGCTGATCAGCCACTTCACCGAAGGATCTTGGGCAGCGAGCTTGTTGATCAGAGTATCGGTCGATCCCACCTGTACTTCGATGTCGTCATGAAGCTTGCAGTCTGCGTGCAAGAGATGGGTATCAGAGTCTGGCAGCGTCACTTGACCGAGCCATGCTCGTCCTGCTTCGTGTAGAGACTTTCGTTCTCCGGAAGCTTGATGGAATGTTGAGCCAGCAGTGCGCATATCCGGTTTGGAAGCATCGTCCGTAACTGGACGAAGAACATCCGTTGTCGGAGAACACGCCGAAGAGCACGAATCTCTCGCGAAGGCGCATGCGCCGGCGGGATGAGGTTGCACGTAGAAGGTGAGCGAGCACCTCGGAATCTATGCGGTCGTTCTTGATCCGTGCCGAAGCAATCGCTCGAACCTTGAGCGGATGGGCAAGCGGAACTTCCTCGCTCATGTCATCGAGCCAGTCGTACATGGGCTCCCAGCTGTAGCTCGCCTCCAGGACAGCTTTGAATGGCTCATCGGTACTGTGTACACGTTTTCGCCGGAGGATCACTCCGGCCTCGTTCATGATGGTAATCTGCGATGTGCTCTTGTGAGCGTCAAGTCCAACGTAAAGCATCGGGCGTCTGCTTCGTAGCCCTTAAAAGTACACGTGAAGATTGGTGCCGGACACTCGATGCAGACTCAGCTTACGTCCGATCCCCAGACGCGGATGCCGTTTACGATGGCTTAGGACACCGAGTCAGGTCCGAAAGGGTTTCGAAAAGTGGAATTAGATGTCCTGCTGCAGCTTCGGCAGTACGAGGGTAAGATCGTGCGGCTCACTTCAACTGAAGGGGAAATCATGATCGCTAAGATCGCTGACATCTCTGAGGAGGAGCAGGACGTTACACTAGACATCCTGTTGACCAATCAGCCGGAGAGATACACGCGAATGGGGAAGAATCACCAGGAGGGTGCATGGGCGATTCCTTTCGACTTTATCGCTGAAATCAGCCCCGAAGAAAACCGTATCGAGGACGGTTAAATTCCAACAAAGGTACGTAAACTCTCACAGGTGTCGAGGTTGTTACACTGTTCGACGCGCCGTTGGTGATAATCTGTCGCCGTGACATTTCCCCGTACCCGGCCGAGCACGACCACTTGTGCGCCCGGCTTCGAAGGCTGGCTTGATCAGAACTGGGTTCATCTCCGATCGTGACACGACGCGGCAGGCCTCTGCCTGTAAGGCCTGTGCGCGCCCGATCTCTCGACCGTCGGGCGTCGCCGACGGAATTCAGCGGCATGTTCTGCGCCTTAAAAGGCGCAACCCAGCATTCGAAAAAATGCGTGAGTCCTGCCGTCAGCAGCGATTTCCCGACATGCGATGCCGTTCCCAGCATCATAAGGGCGGGCGTGCTCACCTGCCTTCCATCCCACTCATACGTCCACACAACTGCATCCCTCGTGGTTGGCACGACCGGGCCGCGGGCTCCGGAACTTTTGACTTAATTATGGATTCCCGCGTCTCACTCCGTGTTCTCAAGTCACTGCCTTTCCATGCTGCCGCGAGTATTCTAACCGCTGTTGTGAGTCTATGCGAGCAACGCTGGTAACAGCCAAGCCAGCAAGACGCCTGCATTATGGCTTGCCGCGAAATTCTGGGCGTATTCGTTATCGGCGATATCGCGGTTGAAAAATCCGAGACTGTTCGCGATGCCGGAGATGAACATGAATGGTGCGGGATCAGTCTTGGCGCGGATGAGCGCGCTTGTAGTCTCAATGCTTCCAACACGCGCCTCGGGATCTACTTTCTTGCAGGCGTCCACACACAGCGGGTCGGTGATCTTGTACTTCGCCGCGTCCGCGTTGACATCGCCGACGGCGATGCAGGATGCGTCCATCAATAGCTCCGGAGTCTGCCTGCCACTTGGCGGTCGCAATAGGCGAGACCGTACATTTATTGGCCACGCGGTCGGCAACCCTGCTATGACGGCTGCCAAGGATTTCGCAAATGTCGATTCCATCATGGTGTCCAGCATGGGCGCCGGCCAGCTTGGCTGGGCGGGAGCCGGCCTTGTTTGCGGATCATGCATGAACGCCCTGGTCCCGGCGACGACCGAACCCTGTGGTAATGGCGCCATGGCCGCCGCAGTGCCGACCGCGATCACGAGGTCCGGCGCGCCGGATGCGATCGTCAGCGGAATATAGGCGCTCTTCTTGCCGCTATCTGAGGTGTCTTCGAAATCTGCAAGACACCAGCATTCAGCTCGTGCATCCCCGAATTGCAGCGTGTAACGGAACGCAAAATCGTGTTGTCCGGCCTGATCCGGCCACGGTTGGGGAACTGGATACGGCATGCCCGACTTCCACTCCGCCGGGCGGGAGGAGGCGAAGCTCCCCACTGCATATGGCGCGCGAAAGACGCCGAGAATCGGCGCGGCCTCCCACTTCTTATTAGCGATGACTACGATCTTGTGAATTGCCACACTCCACTCCCGCTACGGCTGTCCGAACTCAAACCGGGCCGAGAGAACATCGCTGTAATACTTCCCGGCGTCGTCATTGCCACCAATGACGTAGATGCGCCCACCCAACTGAACGGCGCCAAGCCCCGCACGACCCGTCGGTATCTTGCCCGTAGGCGCAATCCTCCACGCCCCGATGGCATCGGGTAGCGAGCCCGCGGATGTGATATAGGCGTAGCTAATCCAGTTGGCATAAGCCCCCGCCCCCGGTTGCCCGCCCAGGCTTAAAAGCAGCGAGGGATTAGGCTGCTGTTGCTCCTCAATCAACGTCGCATGCCCATAGATGCCGGTAGTCAGGCTGGTCGCGGTTCTCCAGGGGCTTGGCGATCCGTCGTCCCTCACCGCCGATGTCTGAACATTACTGTAAACATCGATTAGATCGAGATCGCCCCAACCGCCGATGACGACGATATTGTTGCGCACGACCAAGGCTTGCGGCGTGCTGCGGCCGCCCTTGAGATGATAAGTAGCGATCGCCCACGACCCCACAGAACAGTCAGCGCCCACTTTAGCGAACTCGATTGTGTCGAGGTGGACCGTATCGGAACCGATCTGCGCCACTCCTGCCACCGCCTCCAAAAATGTGCCCTGGCTTGTGATCACCGTAAGTAGTGATGGTTTGACCTTGGCGTCTTTAAGTGATTGGGGCTCGTTGTCCAACTCCCTAGGTGTCCGTCGCCGCCCATCCTCGCGTACTGAACATCGTCGTAATAGTTCACGGACGATGGTGTCGACGAACTGCCACCGCTAATGAACAGGCAACTCCCGCTCACAGCCGACGAGGTTCCAGACCGTGCCGTCTTGAATGCCGGCTCGGCACTCCATGGACTCAACCGGCCATCGGCGCCGATTACCGAGCGCGCCACACTGTCGTAATATATGACCTGATTCGATGCGCTATCGTACCGGAAACCGCCGAGCACGTAGATATTGTTGGCTGCCCTTATGACGGTCGGATAGGCTCTGGCCTCCGGCAGTGACGGCTCGGAGTCCCAGGCGCAAAAAGCGGGCGCATCTACAGGCATCCACGCCTGCCGACACGCCTGACTCTGCGCGGACGCGACACCGGCAAAGATGAAGATTGCGATTGCCCCGAGCAGTCTTTTCATGGCAGCTCCTCTGTCTCACATTGCGGCAAAGCCGCGAGTTGCGAGCCCGCATTTCGTCAAAACAAATTCTATCTGTGAGTTCAAGGTATTGTACGCCAGAACTGCCTGGACTCCTGTCGGCATCTCAGAGATTACTTTGCCTTACCTACTCCGTGCGAAAGATTTCGCGCCTGCGCGTGACTGACGGGCACCTGGGGGGACAGGTTAAAAAGGTTATGCCGCAGACCGATATGGGATCGCCCCGGCGGATCATTGTCGCAAGGTAAGTACTTAAGCCGCGTGTACGTGGATGAAGTTCTCAGGGCGGTGCTCATCGGAGCGTTGTTCGAAGTGCAGCCACCGTTTCGCGAATTCCTCGGAGTACCGGACGACCCAGCGCAGGATGGTGCACGGCGCGACCAACACGCCCAGCTCCCATGCGATCTCCGCCATGTCTCGGTAACTGAGCTTATCCGCCCATTGTCGCCACAGCATCGCTCGTTAATGCAACAGAACCCCTCACGGTGATAATACAGCCGTCTGTTGCTGATTCGTACTCCCTCGAGACTGTCGCGATGAGGAAACCGTCACTATACCCTTCTTTGCAAGCCACATCAATGCCTCTTGCCGGTCGAAGGATCCCTGCACGACATCTCGCCAGCTAAGCGTTCGATTGCCCATCTCTTCTGCAAGTCTCATCGCCTGTCGCTTACCTTCTGTGTCATAAGCAAACGTGAGAGACATTAGGTGCTTGAATCCTTCGGGCGACACGCTCACCAAATCGTGATCCGAGATCTCATCTGATGCATAGTGGCCAAAGATCTCGCCAAGATCGCTCCAACCCTGTAAATCGAGCAAAGCAATGTTTTGGCCCCGCACACTCTGAAGAGTCTTAAGCTGCTCTGCCCAAAGCGCATTCAAACGGACAATGATGTTTCGCCACAGATATTGGTCGTACGCTATTTTCTTGGCCTCCGCGCCAAATTGTGTCCTCAGATGTTCATCTGCCACCAACCGGCCGAGGAAAAAAGAAAGCGCCTGAACATCTATAACTGTTCGTGCGGCAAGAAACCGCGCTTTCTCGGTAGCATCGCAAAGCTGCTCGACTGACGTAATAGCCGATAAATAATCTTTGCGTTGCCATGTGGGAACCAGAAAGCCAGTCTCGCCATGGCGGATGATTTCTCTGTATCCGCTCCAGTCACTTGCAACAATGGGCAGGCCGCAGGCCATCGCATCCACCAGTGCAAGACCGAAGGTCTCCTGGATATTATCCACGGGAGAGACAAAGATGTCGGCTGCTGCTAACAGAACAGGCTTCAGTGCAGGAGGGAAATTCGGCACAATACTAACATTTTGGGAAAGCCCTAGCTCTTGAGACAATTCCATCAGCGACGGTGCGTACTCCAGAAGCATGTCCTGCCCACCAATTACGAGATGGACGCGCGGCTCTCGCCCGATCAGCGTCTTTGTCGCGATAAGTAAGGGCTCCAGATCAGCCTTGTAGCAGTTCGACAGTCTGCCGATGTAGCAGAGAACGACGGCATTTTCTGGAATTGACAGGAGCCTACGAGAAGTAATCCTCTCTAGAGGTGCATTTATCAAGTGCGGATCAAAGCCGTAAGGGATTACGACGACCTCAGCTGGAAACTTCCTGTGTTGTGGCCCAATAGAAGCGGCCATGTCGATGAGTTTCCGGAATACTGTTTCACCTGCATGACTCGGAAGAACAACTCGATCATAAGGTTGAGCCGTGCTCAGCAGGCTAAGGCACTCCAAGATGGTTGGCCGCACCAACGAGTGTAGAAATGTGCAAATGGGAAAGGCATCATAACCAAGCGCTAGTCTACTCTGCCCACAGGCAATGCTGTCGGCCGCAGCGCATATCATGACAAGGCGGTCTGCTTCTGCGATGCCCGGGAGAGCACAGACATTTTCGCAGCTTATTTTCCGGTCTGGAAACTGGCTGTGCAGCCGACGTGTGAAATCGGATGCCTTGTTGGTGCTAGACGCTAATTCCCGCGCGAAGAACACCACACGTGAGGCGCAATCCAATGAGAGGTACGATTCGATCAGGTCGTCATGAACTCGTGTGGCGCCGAATGCTTCGCCTTCTCCGAACCGAAGCCAGTCCCTCTCATATTTTATGAGTGTGCCAAGAGTAACAGCGTTGTCACCATTATGCATTTCCGGTGCCGTCGGCTACCCACATGATTATCGTCTGCATCAAACGCCCCGTGCCCCTATCGAGCGATATGCCAACAGAACTGGATCGGTGATCTCGAGTGACTCCTTTGCCTTGGCAACTACCACCAGCAACTCTTTTGCATGCAAGAGCCACACCAGAGAATAAGACTGTGTTTCAGCGCTTCTCTGGATGAATGCAATGTAGCCGCTAAGGACGATATGCCTCTGGGAGGGTGACAGATTGCCGCTGTTTGCCATCGCACGATACATTATTGCTTGAACATTGAACACGTCATTAACGGTCAACGTAGAGCTGCGAAATGAGTCGATGGTAGAGAGCGCTCCACTGACATCCGAAGTGACCTGCTGTTGCCGCACGGCATTTTGTAAAGCCCGCACATCCGAGTCGGCAAATAGCGACGCATTGTTTCCGGCCGGCTCCGTCGTCCTCGGAGTGATATCTCCGGCATTCAAGGCCTCAACCGACCCATTCGGAGAATACAGGAGCGTACCCAAGTGAGTGTTGTACAGCGTTGCTAAGCTCTCCTTCATGCGGTCGTACTGTTGCCTCTGAGCTCCATTCGATAGACAAGCGACACCTTGCAGCTCCGTAATCAAAAACGACCTAATGGCTGATAGGAGGGCTGCATTTGACCGTTGGCGAAGATAAACTACCCGCATCGTACTTTGAAGAGCCTCACCCAATGGCTGGTATACCAACCGAAGTGCTTCAGTATTGGCAGAAGCGCGATGAAGATCTGATTGTAAATACCCGAGTGCTTCGTCGAAAAGGGCGTCGGACACTTTCGACGTAGTTAATAGTCGTGTGACTCCCAAGATGTCAGAGAGTGTCGGCTCGCTGGGTGCGACGAATGGTGATATATCTGCAAGGGTTAATCTGGCCCCAACACCTGATGAGCTTAAAGCGCCTAATGTGTCATAGTATGGCGTGAAGTCGCCGATCGTGAAGTCGCTACATGTAGTGGCTGACAACGATGGCCGACTAATCAGTGCAAAGAGCTCGACAGCCCGTTTAGGGTTTACTGTTAGCAACTCCCTAAGAGCTCGGGTCTTTAAAGACAGGGAGTCGACTCCCAGCCGAAACGCCTCTGCTTTAATCCCAGCAGGGCTGTCGGCAGGAGAGCCTGGTCCCACTTGCTCGGGGTATTTGTATTGGGCACCATCGGCAGCAAGAAACGCCTCTTCCAGTACTTGTTGCCGCTGGGCTGACTGCGTTACCGCAAGTTGCAACAGAAGGTCAGCACGTATCTCAGGCTTGAACGCGTTTATCGAAGAAAGATCGGTATCGAGTTGCCGACCCTTCCCGACCGGCACAGAGACCGCAAAAAGCGGAACAGCAACGCTGGCGACAAACACACACAATCGCATAGATACTCTGCCCAGATGACCTCTATTATTGTGAAAATGCCGTGGGAGCAAGATGAAAGAAGGTTGCGATCTGGCGTCCGATATCAGCTCTATACGCTCCCGCCCACGCTCCTATAATCACGCCAGTGCGAGATACGACCAATGTTGTCGGGGTTGCACGAATTCGTTGCACGGGGCTGGCTGCAGACAGGGTGCTAACCCTAATGACAGGATAAGGCCAGCCTGCGCGCGTAACATATTCAGCAAGACCCTCATCTTTTAATGCCAGCCCAATAAACTGATAATGCGTGTGAGTGGCACTATAGAGCTTGGTCAAGTGCGGCATATTTAATGCGCACCAATGACAATCTGGAGAAAAGGCGTACAAGACGGTACCATCGTAACCAGAAGGGGAAAAAGAAACGGTCATCTCCGAGCCGGTCATATCTCGCGCTGACAAAGATGTAAGACGTGAGCCGAGTGCTATCGGTGGATGAACGAGCGATCCGGAATTGGCCAGTCGCATTTCCCGCACACGCCACGCCAGACCAATGTTAAGCGCAACAGAAACAACCAAACCCCATGTGGATGCGTGACGCAAAACCGATTGCATATGTGAAGCAGGGAGGACTAGCCGATGGAAGCAAGCATACTATGCGTCGCAGCTATCCAAACAGTAGTTAGGATTATTCTGCGCGCAAGGAGCTTGCCCCGATTTTGGGGTGCAACAATAACCGCCGTTACAGTCAGGGTACGTGTAAGTACAACACCGGCCGCCGCCAGAGCCTTGTGCGTCAGCTATTCGGGGAGCAACCAGTTGTAAACCGGCAAAGACCATTCCAGAACCAGCAAAACCGCACAACAATGCGCGTTGCGTCAGTGATCGTATATTCACAATAGCCAAAGTCTCCTTCTGCCGATAGAATATTGGAAATAGTTTAGATGGTCAAGAGAGTATGAGCACCGCAAAGCTACGAGGAAAGTTGTTCCTGACTAAAGTGGACCCCATTGTCAAGACCATTTCTTGGCTTCTATTTGCTAATGTCCGGCGTGTCTGATTTGTGTGTTTGGGACGGCGTCGGCAACGAAGCCGTCCCTTGCCATTCCGGCCTTTGAA
>JALYVA010000124.1 GCA_030853485.1 Acidobacteriota bacterium | reverse complement strand
TCGTAGTTTCATCGCGACAGGCGCAGTCGAAGAACCTGCATTTCGTTCGATGAACCACAATTTTCCCATCGCATTGCCGCCACGGGCCAGCCGGGTGCCCCATATCTCGATTCTGAGATGTGGGCATCGAGCGCAGCGAGACCGCTTTCCGCCTACATCTTCCCACACCCAAAGGAACACCCACCATGCCAGATCCGAACAACCCAAACCCATCAAACCGCACAGCAGTCTTCAACACCCACGACATCGCCGCACAGTTCCCCGCCACCGCCGAAACCATGATCGTCGACACGCGCCTGACCGACGAGAAGCACGCCAGCGCACGCATCTTCCGCGCCTACCATCCCGCCCCCGCGCACTTCCATGCAACCTGCGACGAATACCTCCACGTCCTCTCCGGCCGCGCCATGTTCTTCTTCGCCAACCAGCCGCCTTTCGAACTCGGCCCCGGCCAGATCGTCTTCTTCCAACAGGGCACCGTCCACGGCACCTCCGCAATCCTCGAGCACCCCTTCGTCGTCTTCGCCGTGGACACGCCGCGCCGCGACCCCACCGATGTAATCTTCCTCGATCCCGGGAGCGGCAACGTCGAAAAGTTCGTCGGGAGCACAAAATTACCCTGAACCAAACGCTTTTCTGCGTTGCACTTACAAAATATTTCGCGAAAAACACCAGAGAAAAACCTTGTCAAGCCCCTTAATGAGCTAACTCTATATATGGCTTGCATTTACCCGTGGCGTACTAGTTTCGGTCTATCCTGTAAAATAGAAGTAGAGTCAAAAAAGCTCCGAGCCCTACCCGGCCGGAGCTTTTCCGTTTATCGCACGACCGCAGTCATCCACCATCAGAACCAGCCGTAAGTCGTTTGATTGGACGAATTTGCACGTAACTCTTTTAGCTGCACGTATTTACAAGCCAGCCCGTACTGTATCTGCATGATACGACAGCACTTACGCGCGGGCAATAGGGGGGGGGAGGGGGGGTAGGTAAGGACGTCTTTCCTGACTCTGCTGGCAGAGGATACGAAATCCTGAGCCCGCTCCGGCTTCGCTTCAGGAATAATCGAACTTCAACCCTGTGAATCAGACTTATGATCGCTGAAATCATCGCCGCCGGCTCCGAAATGCTCACGCCCTTCCGGCAGGACACCAACTCTCTGCTGCTCACCGCCGGCCTCAACGATCTCGGCGTCCAGGTCGCCTTCAAGACCATCGTCGGCGACAACCTCGCCCACCTCACCAGCGCAGCCGCTATCGCCATCGCACGCGCCGACATCGTCCTCTTCTCCGGCGGCCTCGGGCCCACCGAAGACGACCTCACGCGCGAAGCCGCAGCCGCCGCCCTCGGCATCGCCCTTCGTCGCGACCCCGGCATTCTGACGCAGCTCTACAAACGCTTCGCCGCACGCCAGATGATCATGCCGCCCAACAACGCCAAGCAGGCCGACGTCCTCGAGGGGGCCGTCATTCTGGACAACAAGAACGGAAGCGCCCCAGGCCAGTACCTCGACACCACCGTCTCGAGCCCCGACGGGCAGCCCCACCGCAAGATCGTCATTCTTTTGCCCGGCCCACCCCGAGAACTGAAGCCGCTCTTCGACGAAGAAGTCAGGCCACGTCTCGCTGCCTCACTGCCGCCGCGCGCGCTCGCCAGGCGTCAGCTCCGCATGGCGTTGATCCCGGAGTCTCACGTCGACGCCCGCTGCGCCCCCATCTACACGAAGTATCCCGACATCGAAACCACCATCCTCGCCGCCCCCGGAGAGATCCAGCTTCACTTCCTCAGCGCAGGCCACACCCTCACCGACGCCCAGGCACGCGTCGACGAACTCACCGGGAAGATCGAAGCCGAGATGGACGACGCCATCTTCTCCTCGCACGGCGAATCGCTTGAAGAGGTCGTGCTGCTCAATCTCGGCCTGCGCGACCTCACCCTCGCCACCGCCGAAAGCTGCACCGGAGGCATGCTCGCCGCGCGACTCACCGCCGTACCCGGAAGCTCGCGTTACTTCCTCGGCGGCGCCGTCGTTTATAGCGATGCCCTGAAGACGGTTTTCGCCAGTGTCCCCGCCGAAGTCGTGGCAGAAAAAGGTCCTGTCTCCGCCGACGTGGCCCGCTCACTCGCCGAAGGAATTCGCACCCGCACCGGCGCCTCACTCGGCATTTCCATCACAGGCATCGCCGGCCCCGGCCCCGGCTCTCCCGGCCCAGACGCGGACAAACCCATAGGCCTCGTCTACCTTGGGCTGGCCAACGCACAAGACATCCAGGTCCAGGAGCTTCACCTCACGGGCGAACGCGAGCGCATCCGCTTCTGGGCCACACAACACGCCCTCGAACTCATCCGCCGCAACATCCTTTAGCTCAGGGGTGCACTCCCCTCTCCCTCCTTGTTTTTCCTTGATAGACTCAACCCTGACGATGTCCACTCCCTGGCTTATCTGCATCCCGCTGGCCTATCTCCTCGGATCCATCCCCTTCGGCTACCTCCTCGTCAAAATCTTTCGCCACCAGGACATCCGCGCCACCGGCAGCGGCAACATCGGTGCCACCAACGTCCTGCGCTCCGGCTCCAAAAGCCTCGGTATCGCCACCCTTCTGCTCGACCTCGGTAAAGCCTTCCTCGCAGTGAAGATCGCACAGCACCTCGCCCCCGGTGACTACGACCTCGCCGTCGTCACCGCCGTCGCCGCCGTACTCGGACACGTCTTCCCCATCTGGCTCGGCTTCCGCGGCGGCAAAGGCGTTGCCAGCGCTCTCGGTGTCTTCCTCGCCCTCACGCCCGCTGCCGCAGGAGCCACCCTGGCCGTCTTTCTCCTCATCGTGCTCCTCACGCGTTACGTTTCGCTGGCGTCAATCATCGGCTCGGCAACCTTCCCCCTCTTCGGCCTGTACTTTGTACACAACCGAAGTCCCATCGTCATCGCCGGCTTCTTCTTCATTCCCCTGCTCATCATCCTCAAGCACAGGCAGAACATCAGCCGCCTCCTCGCGGGAACGGAGAACCGCTTCGGCCAGAAGAAGGAGGCCGCGTGAGCCGCATCGCGGTACTCGGCGCGGGCGCGTGGGGCACTGCGCTCGCCCTCTCGCTCGCACGCCGCGGAGGCCACCAGATCTGCCTCTGGTCCCATTCCACCAAGCTTGCCGAACAGCTATCAGACGCCGGCGAAAACCTCCCGTATCTTCCCGGTTTCACCCTTCCGGTCGACATCGATATCACCTCCGACCTGCCGGGCGCCATCTTCGAAGCCGACATCCTCCTTTGCGTCCCGCCGTCCCAACATCTTCGCGGGGTCATCGCTCATATCGCGCCTCTGCTTACGCCCAACCAGATCCTCATCAGCGCCAGCAAAGGCATCGAGGAGACCACCTTTCTCCGCATGTCGCAGATTGTCGCCGCTGCCACCAACAATCCTTTCGCTGTCCTCAGCGGGCCAACCTTCGCCCAGGAGGTCGCAGCCGGCGTACCCACAGCCATCGTGGCCGCCGCGCACCAGCCAACCACCGCCCAGATCGTTCAGCGCGAGTTCACCTCTCCCAGCCTCCGCGTCTACACCAACGACGACATCATCGGTGTCGAACTCGGCGGCGCCCTCAAAAATGTCATCGCCCTCGCAACCGGAGTCGCTACCGGCCTCAACCTCGGCCACAACTCCTGCGCCGCGCTGATCACCCGCGGCATCTCCGAAATGACCCGTCTCGCCGTCGCCTGCGGAGGCCGTCGTCAAACCCTCGCCGGGCTCTCGGGCGTGGGGGACCTCGTCCTTACCTGCACCGGGTCGCTGTCCCGCAACCGCTCCGTCGGCATCGAACTCGGCCGCGGCCGTCAACTTCCTGATATCCTCGACGGTCTCCATGGAAAGGTCGCTGAAGGCATTCGCAGCACCGCCGCCGCGCTCGGCCTCGCAGCACGCTACGCCGTCGAGATGCCCATCACCAGCCAGGTCGACGCCATCCTGCATCACCAGAAAAGCCCCCGCGAAGCCATCCGCGAACTCATGTCCCGACCCGGCCGCGACGAATAGCCCTGGCCGCCTCCCAAAACAAACCGGCCACTACTCCGCCGTTTGCGCCTACACTTGGGTGCATGCACGAACAGCATCCCGGACACATCCCTCCACCCGATCTTCCCCAGCACCGCACCGTGCTCGGGTTCCGTCCTCACATTTTTCTCGGAGGTCTGATCCTCATTGCCATCCTGGTGATCTACCTGCTGACGTTCATGAACGGGGCGCCCCGCGTCTCCCACGCTCCAACAGCGCCAGCATCCACTGCGCCCGCCAACTCCCGATAATCCGCGTCTGTCCGCGCGTGTCGTCAACGAACAACAAACCCCCTTGTTACCCGCCTGCGCCCATCTGCATCCTAGGGTGCATGAGCGACGTGGATAACCCGAAGACACCCTCAGAAGGGGACCGCCAAAAAAAAGGCGACGCCCCCAACTTCCCCGCCGTCGTCCTGTACGCCGGCATTGTTATGGTTTTGATCATGATTGCAGCAGTAGTCTTTCTTCACATCAGGGGCAGAAAAGTACTTCCAAAGATTCCCGATAACCACCCTACCTCGCTGCTGCAAAGGATCCCGCCGCCCAAGCCCTCAGCCTCCCACACCTAAGCCTCAGTCGTTGTCGGCATCACCGAGAACGATTGTTTTGCGCTGGTGGACGACTGTCGTTGTGCCGTTCCGAAGCGAGCAGAGGAATCGTCTTTGCTCCCTTTCCGCTGAACCAATGCCTGAGGCCTCTACCGCATCGCCGCCCGCCGTCCCGCCCGTGGCCCAAACCCAACCCCGAGCAGCACCAGTAACACCACCATCCCTGCTACCGAAAACAGCCACGGGCTCAGCGAGTACCGCTTCGATCTGCCCTCGCCCTTCGCTCTTGACAAATGGGACATGTGGCCGCCCAGCACATACACGCTGCCCGAAAGCGCCTCGTCGGTTTCATACACTGCGTTGCCACCCACCACAACCGCGTTGCCCCCCACCCTCGCCTGCCCATCCACCACCGCATTGCCGCCTACCACGGTAGTCCCACCCAGCACCTGGCCGCTCACATTCAAGCTGCCAAACAACACCACCACACGGCCGCTCACCTCGCCTTCCACCTGCACCGAACAGAAAAGGCACGTAGCGTTGTGCACCTGCTGGCCCGCAGCCACAAACACATCCTGCCCCACATACGTCCGGTTTCCCTGCGCCCGTCCCGCCAACGCAGAAGCAAGCAAAAACATCACCACGAAGCTGCGAAGCACATAGCTCAAAAGATCTCCATTGCAGACACAATCATCCTGCTTGCTGAGATACGCACACTCCCCAGCACCAGTTCCCGCGATCTCAAAAATGCTTTCCCCGCAAAGTGAAGCCAGCGCCTTACCGCATCGGAGGGGCATAGCCCGGATACCGAGAGCGATTCCGCCGAACCAGCCACACGATCAGCCACACCAACCCAACCAGGAACAGCAGAGGCACAAACGGGATCAGAAGCCATAACCTGCCCGGCAGCACGGCCTGTTTACCCGCGATCACCGCACCGGGCGCCAGCTTGGTCGTCCCCGCCATGACGGCCACATTCCCACCCACCGTCGCTCCTTCAGCAAGCTCCACGTCACCGCCGAGAACCGCCACATTGCCCGCAATACTATGCCCGCTATCCACAAGCACATCGCCAAACGCAACCGCTACATTTCCACTCACTTCGCCATGCACGTGCACGGTGCAGAATACGCAGGAAACATCGGCTGCCGTCTCTCCTTCGGCAACCGTAACGTCACCCCCAACAGTCGCCCGCCCAGCTCCGGAATCTCCCAGAGCAGGAAGCACGCCGGCACCGCAGATCACCACGACAGCAACAAGCCACCGATACAGACAGCGATACCTACATCTATACCTACCAAACCTCGCCGGCAGACAAAACCTAATGTGCATCGCAAACCTCAGTGGAACGAGTGTACGTCCGGCCATCCTGCCTGAACCAAGCCCTCAACCAACCCCTCAACCAACCCCTCAACCAACCATAGCTATTTCGCAAACGTCCTCTTCCTGCGAACCCGCGCGCCCGCCGCGCATGCCGTCCGCGCAATGCTACCCTTAACCCACCGATGAGCCACGAATCCCCCAGCCAGGAACTGCCAAACCAAGAAGCGCCCAGTCACGAACTGCCGAAAGCCTACGATCCCTCTGCGATCGAACAGCGCTGGGCCGAATACTGGGTGCGCGAGCGCCTCTTCGACGTCCCCACGCCCGCGTCGCCCCCCATTCCTACGCAAGCCCCCGGCGAAAAGTTCACCATCCTGCTTCCCCCGCCAAATGTCACGGGCCGCCTGCATATGGGGCACATGCTCAACCAGACCGAGATGGACATCCTCACGCGCTGGCATCGCATGCGCGGCCAGACCGCCCTCTGGGTTCCCGGCACCGATCACGCCGGCATCGCCACCCAGATGATGGTCGAGCGCCAGCTCGCAGCCGAAGGCACCTCCCGCCACGACCTCGGCCGCCACGCCTTCGTCGAAAAAGTGTGGGCCTGGCGCGAACTCTACGGCTCCGCCATCCTCGATCAGATGAAGCGTCTCGGCGCCTCCGTCGACTGGACCCGCGAGTACTTCACCATGGACGAGAAACTCTCGCCCGCAGTCAAAGAGGCTTTCGTCCGCCTCTATGAGCAAGGCCTCATCTACCGCGGCGCCTACATCGTCAACTGGGACCCCGTCGCCCAGACCGCCGTCTCCGACCTCGAAGTCGAACACGAAGAGCGCACCGGAAAACTCTTCTTCCTCCGCTATCCCCTCACCGACGGTTCAGGCCACATCACCATCGCGACCACACGCCCCGAAACCATGCTCGGCGACGTGGCCGTAGTCGTTAACCCAAGCGACGAACGCTACCTCGCATTGCAAAACAAAACGGTCCGACTCCCGCTCAGCGGCATCAACGGACTTCCTGACCGCGAAATTCCCATCCTCGCCGACGACTGGGCCAAACCCGAGTTCGGCACCGGGGCCGTCAAGGTCACACCCGCCCACGACCCCAACGACTTCGCCATAGGCAAGCGCCACAATCTCGCGCAGCCCAACATCTTCGATCCCACCGCCCACGTCGACCTGCCCGGCTCGCCCTATCACGGTCTCGACCGCTTCGTCGCACGCGAACGCATCCTCGCCGACCTCGAAGCCCTCGGCCTGCTCGCCGAAGTCAAAGACCACACCCTCGCCATCGGCCTCTCGCAGCGCACCGGAGCCATCATTGAGCCGCGGCTCTCTCTGCAGTGGTTCCTCGCCGTCAACAAGGAACCCTACAACGGTGGCAACAGCATCGCCCAGAACGCCATCCGCGCCATCGACGAAGGTCATATCCGGTTCACCCCCGACCAGTACCGCAAAACCTACGACGAATGGATGAAGAACATTCACGATTGGTGCATCTCGCGGCAACTCTGGTGGGGCCACCGCATCCCCGCGTGGCACTGCGCAGCCTGCACAAAGATCACCGTCGCCCGTGACACACCGACGCGATGCCAGCACTGCGACTCCACCGACATTACGCAGGAAACCGATGTCCTCGACACCTGGTTCTCCTCCGGACTGCTTCCCTTCACCGTCTTCGGCTGGCCCACGCCGCACCCAGACACCGGCGCACCTCCGCTCACCGCCGACCTCGCCGCCTTCTATCCCACGCAGCTTCTGGTCACCGGCTTCGACATTCTCTTCTTCTGGGTCGCACGCATGATCATGCTCAGTTGCCATTTCATGCTCGACGTTCCCATGCCCGACGGCAGCCCGCGCACACTCGCCGACGCCGTCCCCTTCCGCGAGGTCTACATCCACGGTCTTGTCCGCGACGCCAACCGCGAAAAGATGTCCAAGACCAAGGGCAACGTCATCAACCCCATCGACATCATCGAGCGTTTCGGCACCGACGCCGTCCGTTTCACCCTCGCCAGCATGGCCTCTCCCGGCACCGACATCGCCTTCTCCGAGGCCCGCACCGAAGGCAACCGCGCCTTCGCCAACAAAATCTGGAACGCCGCGCGTTTCATCTTCATGAACCTCGCCCGCGCCAAAGGAGCAGGCGTCAACGTAGACCTCACAACCCTCAGCAACGCCCTCAAGACCGGCGACGACAACTTCCTTGAGTCGCGCTGGATACGCGCCCGCCTCAGCAAAACCTCCGACCTGGTCAACACGGCGCTCAGTGAATATCGCTTTGACGAAGCCGCCAATCATCTCTATCAATTCTTCTGGGGAGATTTCTGCGACTGGTACCTCGAACTCGTCAAGCTCCGTCTCGACTTCGTCAACAAAACCGACCTGCCCGCAAGAACCGCAGCGCTGGTAAACCTGCTCGCTGTATTCGAAGCCTCCCTTCGTCTCTTGTCGCCCTTCATGCCGTTCCTTACCGAAGAGATCTGGCACGCCTTCTATGAAGGCCAGGTCCCTCACAAGTCCATCGCGCTCACGTCCTACCCGGTCGCAGAAGATGCCCGTGCCACGGAAAAAGACCTCGCAGACATGGAGATTCTGCAGCAGATCATCGTCGCCGTGCGCAGCCTGCGCAAAGACCTTGCCGTGCCGGAAAAAGAGATTGTGCCGATACACATTCATCTCGCGGACCCGTACAAATGGTTACTGGAACGCGAATTCGAAGCGATCGCAAAACTGGCGCGCGTCGGAAGCATAGAGCTCGCGGATCAAGCCGTAAGCGGCGCAAACACCCGCAGCACACCGGACTTCGACGTAGCCGTCATCTACGAACGCCAGATCGACGTCCCCGCAGAACGTGAGCGCCTCACCAGGGAACTCGCCAGACTGGAGAAAATCCTCACCACCTCCGAGCAGCGCCTTTCCGATGAAGTCTTCCTCGCCAAAGCTCCACCCCACATCATCGAAGGCCTCAAAAAACAAGCCGCCGACACCCGCACCCTCTACGAAAAAACCCAGACCGCCCTCGCATCTCTAAAAGCCATCTGACCCTGGAACTTTCGTGGCCGTTGCCATTGCGGCTGCCCTTGCCGTTACTTCCGTCCTTGCTGTTGCCGTAGCCCTTCTGGTTGTCATCCCCGCAGGGGATCCGCTGTGGCCGTTGTCTGTTCTCCCTTGTCATTCTGAACGCAAGTGAAGGTCCCCTGTATTCATTCTTCGTCTCTCACCGCTACCTGCCGCCCTCTTTCCACTATCACCACCCCCTACCATCCATGCGAAACTAAAAACACTCCAGATCCGACGTGCCCGACTCTCCCGCCCATCCCGTCCGCCGCTGGAATCCCCGTTCCCTCGCTATCCTCACCCTCTTCTGGCTCATCCTCCAGATCGGCGGTCTCTTCTCCCCAGGCCTCCTCGACGACGTCGACTCCATTTACATCGAGATCGCCCGCGAGATGCTCCACCGCCACGACTTCGTCACCCCCTATATCAATGGCATCCGCTTCTTCGACAAGCCTCCGCTCATGTACTGGATGGCCGCGTCCTCGATGCACCTCTTCGGAGAACACGACTGGGCCGCACGGCTCCCGCTCGCCCTCTGCGTCCTCGCTCTTCTGTTCTGTACCTACGCGCTCGGCATCCGTCTCTTCGCCTCTACCTCTCCGGCCGCAAGCCCCGACCGCGGTGGCTTTTACGCTGCCCTCGCCCTCGCCACCAGCATCGGCCCCTACCTCTACACCCGCTTCTACATCCCCGACATCCTCCTCGCCCTCTGGATGACGCTCGCCGTCCACCTTTTCCTCATCGCCCTCGAACGCCTCAACACTGATCCACCAACAAACCGGGTGCCCCATCTTCGCCGCAGTTCTATCGCGGCTAAGCTGGGCAATCGCGACAGCGATCCGTCCTCCCCTCCCCGGCTACAAAACTGGATTCACGGAGCGCTCCACACCTCCTCCCTTCTACCCTGCCTCGCCTTCGCCACCACCCTTGCCCTCAACGTCCTCACCAAAGGCATCATCGGCCTGATCTTCCCCGTAGTTTTCGTCCTCCTCTACCTCACCCTCACACGACAGCTCCGCCTCCTCCCCAAATTCCACCTCATCCCCAGCACCTTCCTCTTCCTGCTCATCGCCGCGCCATGGCACATCCTCGCCGCGCTCCGCAACCCCGCCATCTCCCTACCTTCCGGCCTCAGCCTTCCTGCACACGGAGGCTGGGCCTGGTTTTATCTCTACAACGAACACATCGCCCGATTTCTCTCCAGGCGCATCCCTCACGACTACGGCCTCACCCCCGTGTGGCTCTTCTGGCTTTATCTCGCCATCTGGATCATGCCTTGGACGACCTTCCTCCCGAGTGCCATCGCCCAACACCTCCGCTCTCTAAAGCAGGAATCTCTCCCCAATTCGCGCACACGACAACTGGGCACCCCACATCTCGACTCTGAGGCGCAGTTTGCCTCGCAACACTACGAAGCCGCCCTTGCCCTCCTCCTCTGGGCCGTCATCGTCCTCGGCTTCTTTTCCCTCTCCAACCGCCAGGAGTACTACTCCCTCCCCGCCATCCCCGCCCTGGCCCTCATAGCCGCCGGTCTGCTCGCGCGCGCAGACGAAACATCTGATCACCCAGCCACCCTGCAAAGCCGCCAAAGCGCCCTCCACTGGCATCTCTCCTTCCTCACCCCACTCGCCACAATCATCGGCGTCCTCTGCGCCTGGTTCGCCGTCACCGCCCCCCACCCCGCGCCGGGCACCGACCTCTCCACCCTGCTCGCCGCGAACCCCGAGTTCTACAACCTCTCCCTCGGCCACCTCTTCGACCTCACCGGAGCCGCCATGGGCCTCTTCCGCGGACCCCTCACCGCCGTCGCCCTCAGTATGCTTGTCGTTGGCCCCGGCAGCTATCTCCTGCGCCGCACGAACCGCACGTACGCTGCCAACCTCACCTTGGCCGCCGCAATGACCGTCACCCTGCTCGCCGCGCACGAGGGACTGGCCCGCTTCTACCCCATTCTCGGCTCGAAATCTCTCGCCCTCGCCATCACCCAGGCCCAGCACGCGAGCCCACGTCCAGATGACCTCATCCTTCTCGACGGCGAACTCACCTCCGGCTCCACCCTCATCTTCTACACCGGCCAGCAGGTCCATCTGCTCAATGGTCGCGTCAACGGCCTCTGGTACGGCAGCTTCTGGCCCGACGCGCCCGCCATCTTCGAATCCGAAGCCTCGCTCCGCCAGCTCTGGCAAAGCCCTCGCCGCATCTTCCTCTTCACCTACAATCCCGCGGCACGCACACGCGATCTCTTCCCCTACGCCCCCGTCCACACGTTGAGCAGCGCCGGCGGAAAAACCATCCTCACCAACCAGTAGCACACGACCCTGCCCGCCCGCAGCGTCTCACCCCGCGTGCCACCTACACCCTGCAGCAAAAAGCTTTCCGAGCACAAAAACAAAAGTTGTATGCTGTCCGGCCCGCACCTGCCGATATCCTCTCTGAAGAACACAAGGCCCACAGGAGGATCGAACATGGAAACGGAAGGCCAGAATCAAGAATCCCGCTGCACCCGTCTCTTGTCGTGCTATCTGGAAGCAAACCAGGACGACGGCCTCGGCAGAGACTCCGTCATGCTATGCGAAATGATCGGCGAAGAGATCCAGACCATCTCCTTGCGTGTGGCAGCAGATGCCATGCTGCGTTGGAAAAAATAGCCCGTTCCAACATGGCTCCCGCGTCCACCGATCAAGGCTCCTCCACCCGGCCGCCTTGCTTCAGCTTGTAGATCTTTCCCCTGTAATAAAACCGATCCCCGCCATAGCTCCCCAGCCAAAGCAAGCTTCCCAGCAAATCCCGCACCGGATAAATCAACATCCCCCGCGCCCACCCCGCATCGCCCATCGCCCGCAGCACCACACCCGCCTGCAGCCACCGGTTCACCACCATCCCCAGCAGCCAAACCAGGCCCAGCAACGAGTGTCCACTCAGCAGGCCCGACATCAGCCCAAGCAACCCGAACGGCAACGCAAACGTCAGCCCCGTGCCCAGGTGTCCCCACGGCCGCGACTTCCGCGTGCTCTGCATCCACCGCAGCTGATTCCGAAACGATAACCCAAACGGCGTATCCTGCACCATCAGCCGAATCACATGGGTCGCCAGCAACACTCCCGTCCCCTGCGCCGCCAGCCGGTTCCCCAGCACAAAGTCGTCCGCATAAAACTGCCCCAGCTCCTCAAACCCGCCCACCTTGCGAAACGAATCCTTGCGCACCGCCATCGTCGCACCCAGCGCAAACTTCGTCCCCTCCAGCATGTCCGCCACCAGCACGCCTGAAGTCATCTCCACGCTTTTACCCACCGCATCCAGCTGCGAAGAAAACCCGGCACCCAGACCCTTGTCCGTCGTCCCCAGGTACACGCATGAGGCCAGCCCAACCTGCGGATCGCGCAGATTCTGCACCATCCGCCGCAGATAATCCTTCGTCACCCGCACATCCGCATCGCTTGTAATCAAGAGCTCATGTCGTGCCACCGAATCCAGCTTCGCCAGCGAAAACACCTTCGCATTATGAAACTGCGGCAACGGCTCCCCACACGTTACATACTGCGCATCTACCTGCGGATAGCGCTCTCCCACTCGCCGCGCCAGCCGCAAGCCGTCGTCGGTCTCATGCCGCGCACAAAACAGCAGCTCAAACTCCGGATACTCCTGCTCAAAAAACGTTTCGAGGTTCCGCTCCATCCCCGGTTCGGTCCCATGCACCGGCTTCAGCACGCTTACCGGAGGCAAAAAATCCGAAGCCGCCCTGTCCTCGCGCCGCTTCCGCATCCCAAACCGCACCGCCGCCGCCACCACCATCAGGCAATAGATCGTCGAGGTCACGGTCCCAACCATCGCAACCCAAAACATCATCCGAAGCAGCAGACTCATCGCATCCTTGCATCACGTACCCGACCAGCCGGACACAGAACTCAACCCACAATGCTCCAGTCTACCGCAGCCATTCTTCGCCGCCACCGTCCTACTCGGCCTTCTTCTTCTTGCCATTCTTGGCCGCAACCTTCACTACCTTTACCACCTTCACCGGCACCACCACCGTTCTGCGCAGCGGCACCAGCCCGGACCCTGGGTCCTGCTGCTGCTGCATCCGGCTCAGCATCTCCGTCCGCACATAATCTACGAACCCCTGCATCTGCCGGTTCATCTCTTCCATCCGTTCCCGCATCTGCAGCACAATCGCGATCCCCGCGATATTCACCCCAAGGTCGCGTGCCAGGTTCAAAATAAACTCCAGCCGCTCCAGGTCTTCATCGGTATACAGCCGCGTATTGCCTTCACTGCGCGACGGCCGCAGCAAACCCTCACGCTCATACAGGCGCAGCGTCTGAGGATGAATCTCATACATCTCCGCCACCGATGAGATCATGTACGCGCCCTTGCTCTTCCGCTTCGTCGCCATCGCCGCCCCTAACTCGCTTTCGCCTGCTTCTGCGGCTTCGTCTTCACCGCCTGCGCTCCGGCCTTCAACAATATCCGCAGCGCACGATTCACTGCTTCGCTGCTCGGAAATACTTTGAACAGCTCCGGCTCAATCAGCACCAGGTTAGTCCCTCGGCAACTCTTGCAGCACAAGGATTTTTCACCGCGCCGGTCAGCTCGTACTCCGCCCGCATCTCACCCGCATCGACTTCACGTGTTTTCTTCTTCACAACCTTTTTTCTCATTCCGGGCAGCCAGGCGAGCACTGATCAGCCGCTCCCTCTCTCCCGGGTTCCACCGAGACTACGATCAATAATCGCTTACGGCTCGATACTCCAACAAGAAGAAACCACGATTCGTCCCACGAATGGTCAGGATCCGCGAAAACACGTCCATTTCCATTTGGAAAAGCGCTTGCTGCCTCCTCGAACGCGAATGCCGTGCTTACGACGATTCAGGTCGGCTTTTTCAGAATCCCATTCGAACAACAAACCACCCAGCAGGAACACATCATGCCGCGGGCCGCGTACCCATTTCATCCTGCTCTCGCGCCCGTTCTCCTGCCCAACACACGTTCCACACAGAATAGCCT
>JALYVA010000109.1 GCA_030853485.1 Acidobacteriota bacterium | reverse complement strand
TGCATCGTGGAGAGACCTCGAGCTGGGGCGCGTTCCAGCAGGAATTTGCAGCGGCGGCGCAGAAGACCTCGGGCGGGGAGGGAATCTATTTCCTGAGTGAGACGATTACCTCGCCGACGCTCGCAGGGCAGTGGAAGCAGGTGCAACAGGCGTATCCGCAGGCGAAGCTGGTGCAGTGGGAGCCGGTGAATCAGGATGCGTCGCGTGCGGCTTCGAAGGCGGCGTTTGGCGAGTACACGGACGCGCAGTACAAGCTTGAAGAGGCGGACGTGATTCTTTCGTTGGACGCGGATTTCCTGGGCGGCATTGCGCATCCGGGTTTCCTGCCGTTGGCGGCTGGGTATGCGGAACGGCACCGCTACGAAGAAGGCAAGACGATGAACCGGCTGTATGTCGTCGAGACGATGCCGACGGTGACCGGGTTCAAGGCGGAGCATCGGCTGGGGCTGAAGCCGAGCGAGATTGTGGGATTTGCGCAGGCGCTGGCGAGTGGTACGGCTCCGACGGGGAGCAATCCGGAGCAGCAGAAATTTCTGACGGCACTGCTTGCCGATTTGAAGAAGAGCGGCGGACGTTGCGTGGTGATTCCGGGTGAGCAGGCGGCTCCTGCGGTGCATGCCGCGGCGTATGCGCTGAACGCGTCGCTCGGTGCTGTCGGCAAGACGGTGGTCTACACCGAGACGGTGAACCCGATGCCGAGCGAACAGGTGGCGGATTTCAAGTCCCTGGTGGCCGACATCAATGCGGGCAAGGTGCAGTGGCTTGTGATGCTGGGCGTGAATCCGCTTTACTCGGCGCCGGCAGATTTTCATTTCGATGACGCCTTCCCGAAGGTGCCGGTGACGGTGCATCTGGGAACGCACCTGGATGAGACGGGAAGCGTTTCAACTTGGCACATCAACAAGGCGCATTATCTCGAGATGTGGTCGGATGCGCGTGCCTACGACGGGACGATTTCCATTGTGCAGCCGATGATCGATCCGATGTATGGCGGACGGTCGGCGCACGATATGCTGCAGGCTCTGTTGGCGAACCCGGAAGCTTCGGCCTACGACGTGGTTTCGGCCAATGCGAAGACGTACATCAAGGGCGATTTTGCGACGAGCTGGCGTAAGGCGTTGCATGATGGCTGGGTCGAAGGGACTGCGTTTACCGCGAAGTCTGGCGGCGGTGCGAAGAACGTGGGTGCGTCGTTTACGCCTGCGGCCACCTCTTCGAACCCCGGAGGCCTCGAGATTTCGTTCCGGCCCGATCCTTCGCTTTATGACGGACGGTATGCGAATGTGGGCTGGCTGCAGGAGCTTCCCAAGCAGGTGACGAACCTGAGCTGGGACAATGCGGCGATGATGAGCCTGGGGACCATGGAGAGCCTGAAGCTCGACGAGTCGAATGCGGTCGAGATCGAGTACCAGGGGCGCAAGGTGATTGCACCGGCGCTGATGGTTCCAGGGCATCCGGACGGGGCGATCACACTTCATCTGGGTTTCGGCCGCGGCGTGGAGGCCGGGCGCGTGGCGCAGGGCGTAGGCTTCGATGCGTACTATCTGCGTACGGCGGACGCGTTGAATTATGTGACTGGCGCGAATGTGAAGAAGGCGGCGGGCACCTACGATCTTTGCGTGACCAAGGTGCACAACATCGAGCACCGCGGCAAGTTCGCGCAGCACGATCTCGAGAAGCCGATCTACGACAAAGAGGGAACTTTCTCGCTGGCCGGACATGAGGCGCAGGAGCGGGCGATTATCCGCTATGCGACGTTGTCCGAGGTGAAAGCGAATCCCAACTTTGCGCATGAGGGCGGCGCGAGTGGGACCGAGATCAACAAGGTGGGCTACTCGCCGCTTGGGGAAGTGCCGCAAAAGGAAGACAGCCTTTCGGGCGATAAGTGGAACTACAACCACAAGGATCCCTCGTCGCTGCAGGTGCAGAATGCCTGGGGCATGGCGATCGATCTGAACAGCTGCATCGGATGCAATGCGTGCATTGTGAGCTGCTATGCAGAAAACAATATCCCGGTCGTAGGACGGGAACAGGTGAAGGTGGGACGCATCATGCAGTGGATCCGCATCGATACGTACTTTGAAGGCGACCTGCATGCGCCCAAGGCCCACTTCCAGCCGATGACGTGCCAGCACTGCGAGAATGCGGGATGTGAACTGGTTTGCCCGGTAGGCGCGACAGTACATACACCGGAAGGCCTGAACACGATGGTGTACAACCGCTGCGTGGGAACCAGATACTGCTCGAACAACTGCCCGTACAAGGTGCGGCGGTTCAACTTTCTGCTGTATTCGGACTACGACACGGAGAGCCTGAAGTTCATGCGCAATCCGGATGTAACGGTCCGCTCCCGTGGCGTGATGGAGAAGTGCTCTTACTGCGTGCAGCGCATTGAGGCGGCAAAGATTACGGCTGACAAGGAGAACCGTGCTATTCGCGACGGTGAGATTGTGACTGCGTGTCAGCAGGCCTGCCCGACCGATGCGATTTTGTTCGGGAACCAAAACGACAGGTCCAGCAAGGTAGCAAGGCGTAAAGCGGAAGAGCGCAACTACCAGGTGCTGGCGGACCTGAACTACAAGCCGCGAACCACCTATACGGCTGGCGTTATTAATCCGAATCCGGAGCTGGCATAATGGCAACCAAAGGCCCTATTCTTGACCCCAGGAATGATCCGAGGAATCCGATCGTCGACCCGATGATCGACCCGCGCACCGGGGAGTATGCGGTGATCGCGCCGGGACAAAGCTTCAAGTCGGTCACGCAGAAGATCGCCGGTGTGGTGTTGACGTCCAATACGCCTCTGGGCTGGTTCTTCGGCCTGATGGTCGGCGCGGGCGTGTCGCTTGGCCTGGTGGTCGGCGTGACCTGGCTGTTCTTGAAGGGCGTCGGCATCTGGGGTGTGACGATTCCGGGTGCCTGGGGATTTGCGATCATCAACTTCGTGTGGTGGATCGGTATCGGCCACGCGGGGACGCTGATCTCGGCGATTCTGCTTCTGTTCAAGCAGACGTGGCGCAACTCGATCAATCGATTTGCCGAGGCGATGACGATTTTTGCGGTGGTCTGCGCGGGTATTTTTCCTCTGATCCACGTGGGACGTCCGTGGCTTGCGTACTGGCTGTTCCCTTACCCGAACACGATGAACGTGTGGCCGCAGTTCCGCAGTCCGCTGGCGTGGGACGTATTTGCGGTGTCGACGTATGCGACGATCTCGATCGTGTTCTGGTACGTCGGCATGATTCCGGACTTCGGCACGCTGCGCGACCGGGCGACGATGCCGGCGGCGAAGTACTTCTACGGCATTCTGTCGCTGGGATGGCGCGGTTCGACGCGGCACTGGATCCGGTATGAATCGGCTTCGCTTCTGCTGGCTGGTTTGTCTACGCCGCTTGTGCTTTCGGTACACACGGTCATCAGCTTCGACTTCGCGGTGGCGGCGCTGGCGGGCTGGCATACGACGATCTTCCCGCCATACTTTGTTGCGGGCGCGGTGTATTCGGGTTTTGCCATGGTGCTGACGCTGGCGATTCCGATCCGCAAGTTCTACCACATGGAAGATTTGGTCACGCTGCGCCACCTGGACAACATGGCGAAGGTGATGCTGGCGACGGGTTCGATTGTGGCGTACGGGTACGGCATGGAGGTCTTCATGAGCTGGTATTCGGCCAGCCACTGGGAGTTCTTCATGATGTGGAACCGCATGTTCGGCCCGATGGGCTGGGCGTACTGGATCCTGATCCTGACCAACATTGCGATTCCGCTGACGACGCTATGGTCGCGCAAGCTACGGGTCAATGTTGTTTTTCTGTTTTGCTTGTCGCTGATTGTGAATACGGGTATGTGGTTTGAGCGCTTTGTGATCGTCGTCACCAGCCTGTATCGCGAGTACCTGCCTTCCAGCTGGGGTACGTATCGAGCGACCAAGTGGGACTACATGATCTATGTCGGAACGATGGGTCTGTTTACGTGTCTGTTCTTTCTCTTCGTCCGCTTCCTGCCGATGATTCCGATGTCAGAGATCCGGATGATGCTTCCGGGAACGAAGATCACGCGAGGCGGAGAGACCGCCCAAACGGTAAGTGAGGAGACAGTTTAATGCCGCCGCGCGAAGGAATTTACGGACTACTTGCTGAGTTCAGCACACCGGGTGAACTGGTGCATGCGACCCATGAGGCGCGCCGTGCTGGGTATCGCCGGATGGAGTGCTACACGCCTTATCCGGTGGAAGAGGCGGCCGATGCGCTGCACTTTCACAAGACGCGTGTACCTCTGGTCTGCCTGTTGGGCGGGTTGATGGGCGTTACGACGGCGTTCCTGATGGAGACCTGGATCAACGTGTGGGCCTACCCGCTCAATATTGCCGGACGGCCTCTGTTCTCGTGGCCGGCGTTTATCATTCCGGCGTACGAATGGACGATTCTGTTCTCGGGATTGTCGGCTGCGTTCGGGATGCTTGCGCTCAATGGCCTGCCGCAGCTCTATCATCCGGTCTTCAACGCACCGAACTTTCGCAACGGCGCGACGACAGACAAGTTTTTTCTTTGCCTCGAAGCCGCCGACCCGAAGTTTTCGCTTGGCGAGACGAGGGTGTTTCTTGAGCAGTTCCCGGCAATCTCCGTGGTGGAGGTGGACCATTAACACACACGGGAAGCAGGGAGCAGGGACGAGGGAAGAGGGAGGAGACGGGATGCTACGGAAGGCGACTGCGGCGACACTGATGCTTGGCGGATTGATGCTGGCTGGATGCCGTCAGGACATGCATAACGAGCCGAAGTTCTATCCTCAGCGTGGGACGACCTTCTACGCGGATGGCCGCTCCGTTCGCCCGCAGGTGGAGAATACGGTGGCACGCAACCAGCTCCACGAGAATACCTACTTCTACACCGGCTTGAGCAATGGCAAAGAAGGAGACGGGATGCCGTTTCCCGTAACTTCGGCCGTGCTGGCGCGGGGCCAGGAGCGGTTCAATGTCTATTGCACACCCTGCCACTCGCGCGTGGGCAATGGTGCGGGGATGATTGTGCAACGCGGCTACGCTCCTGCCGGGAATCTGCATACACCGCGGATGCAGGCTGCGCCGCTGGGGCACTTCTTCCATGTGATCTCGAATGGATACGGCGCGATGCCGGACTATTCGTCACAGATTATGACGGAGGACCGCTGGGCGATTGTGGCCTACATCAAGGCGCTGCAGCTGAGCCAGAATGCGACCCAGGCCGAGGTGGCCACGGGAAGCCATGTTGAGCCGCTGGCAAGCATTGCCGAACGGGAGGGGCTGCCTGCAGGTTTTGTGAAGGAATGGACGCTGCCTCCGACCGCGGTCCATGGAACTCCGGATGGCGGAGACTTTGTGCTCCCGCCGCCCTCGGCTCCGACAGGAGAAGCGGAGACCGTGAAACCTCGATCGAAACCTGTTCCGGCAAATGTGCCCGCCGGACCAAACGTACCGAAGCAGTAACCTCGGAAGCTTCCGAACGAAGGCTTGAACGCATGTCATCTGGACACGAACATAACGGAGGAGCGGGCCACCTGGACCATGGGCATCATGGACAGGGACCGCGTACGCTGCCTGCATCGCTTGGAGCGCCGGGAATCGTCTCGGTGTGGCGAACGCGCGCGCTGATAGTGGCCGCGGTTGCGGTGGTTCTCACGATTCCTTTTGCTTTTACGCACGAGGGCAAAAACCACATTCTCCGCGCGTACCTGATGGGTTACATGACGTGCTTCACCTTTGCCGGCGGCGGTCTTGTGATGTTGATGCTGCAGTATGTGAGCGGAGGCAAGTGGGGTCTGATTCTTCGCCGGCCGCTCGAGGCGATGACCCGCACGATCTGGCTGGTTGGCGTCATGTTTGTGCCGATTATCTTCCTTTGGAAGCACTTGTATCAGTGGGCGGCCTTTCCGACCGCCGGTGCGGTGGCGCAGGCTTTGTCGAACCATATGGTCTCGCTCGAGCAGGCGATGACCATGAACGACAAGCGCAGCATGTTGAGTCCCGGGCCGGCTATTGTCCAGACAGTGCTGATCTTTACCATCATGCTGCTGTTCGCGTACCTGCTCAATAAATGGTCGATGCAGCGGGATGCCGATCCGCAACGCGGAACCGAGCCAAGCTTCGACCGGTGGCGGATCAGGTTTGAAAACCTGAGCGGCATCGGCATTCTGATCTACGTGATCCTGTTGACCGATGGTGCGATCGTCTGGATCAAGTCGCTGGATGTGACCTGGTACTCCTCCATCTGGGGTCTTCAGTTCCTGGTGGCACAGGGATATGCTGTGCTGGCGCTGGGCATTCTGACGGTGATCCTGCTTTCGCGCTACGAGCCGATCAAGACGATGCTCCGGGTGACGGAACAGCACGACCTCGGCAAGTTTCTCTTTGCTTTCGTCATGCTGAACATTTACCTGACGTTCGCGGAGTTCCTGATCATCTGGTCGGGCAACGTTCCGGACGAGATTCCCTGGTACCTGAACCGGATCCATGGCGGATGGTGGTACGTGTGCTCGGCGGACGTGATCTGTCACTGGCTGATTCCGTTTGTTCTGCTGCTGTCGCGCGACCTGAAACGGAATAAGAAGAAGATGATCGTGCTGACAAGCTTCATGATCCTGGCGCGCTGCATCGATATGTTCTGGCTGATCGAGCCGAACTTTCCGGACGCTGCCGGAAACCTGCACATTGCCGGAAATGTCGGAATTCTTGCCTACATTACCGTTCCCGTGGCGGTGATTGCGCTCTGGGCCGCGTATTACCTGACCCAGTTGCAAGCACGTCCCCTGATCAACGTGAACGATCCTCACGTGGAAGAGATGCTGGAGCCTGAACATGCAGCCTAATCGGAACGATGGCGATACGTTGAACCCGAACCCACGCCCCGGGGGCGATTCCCATGTACGGGATGAGGAGAATCCGGGATACGAGATTACCGATGTGAATGCGGGCGGCATTGCCGTGTTTTTGGCTGGCTTGTTCGGATCCGTGCTCGTCTTTTTTCTGTTCTGCTTCGTGATGGGTAAGGTCATCAACTCTGCGATTGAAAAGGCGGACGGACCGACCACGAAGTGGAACAAGCTTTCGGCCTTCACCGGTGCAGAAACGACGAACGGGAAGCGCCAGGACCTGGCCAGCAACCCGGAGATGCAGCAGAAGGAGTTTCAACAGATGACGTCTACTTTCCCTGAGCCTCGTCTGGACATAGACGACGGGGCCCAGGCGACCGCGGACCTGCATACGCGCGAGGATCTTCTGCTCGACCACTACAGCACGGCAGAGGGCGAGGGCAATTCGATTCGGATCCCGATTACGCGCGCGATGGAGTTGATCGCGCAGCGTGGACTTCCGGTTGCGCCGGCACCGGCTGCTTCCGAAGTGGAGATGGCGGGCGAGCAAAAGCCGGTGGTCGAAGCTCCTCTGACCTCGGGATTTGCGCGGACTGGATTTGAGCTTGATGTGATCGAAGCCAGGGCGCAGAAGATGGTTTACGGCAAAGCGGAAGGTTCGGCGCAGGGGATCGTTGCACCGGCCAAGTAAACAAAGCAGCGCGGAAAGATTTAACATAGAGCAGAGGGCAGGATCGAGATGAGCAGGGCGCGAACAATTCGGATGGGGTGGCGAGGAGTGGCAGCATGCGCCGCGCTGCTGGCTGCGCCCCTGTTTGCGCAGGTTTCGAGCTATGGCGATAAAGAGAATGGCGCAAACACGGGTGACGAGCTGCCGCAGGTGCTGCAAAAGGTCGAAGTATCGCAGCATTTGAATCAGCAGCTTCCGCTGGATGCGTCCTTTGTGGATGAAAGCGGCAAGGCAGTTCGGCTGGGCGATTACTTTGGCAAGAACCCCGCGATTCTGTCGCTGGTGTATTACAACTGCCCGATGCTGTGCTCGGAAGAGCTGGACGGCATCGCCAGTTCGCTTGAGATGGTGAAGCTGACGCCGGGCAAGGATTTCGATGTGATTGTGATCAGCATCGACCCGAGTGAGACCCCGGCGGACGCAGCGAAATCGAAGGCGCTTTATGTGAAGCGATATGGACGCCCGGAGACTGCGGCGGGATGGCATTTCCTGACCGGGCAGCGGCCTGCGATCGATGAGGTTACCAAAGCAGTGGGTTTTGGCTATGTGCGTGTGCCCGGGCCGGATGGTCGGTTATCGCAGTTTGCGCACGCCAGCTCGATCGAGATTGTGACGCCGGAAGGCAAGCTGGCGCAGTACTACCTTGGGGTGGAGTATTCGCCCAAGGACATGCTGCTGGGGTTGATCGACGCGTCTGGAAACAAGATTGGTTCGCCGGTAGCGAATATTCTGACGTACTGCTACCACTACGATCCGCAGAGAAACAAGCATTCTCTGGTCGTGGCCCGCGTGGTCCAGTTTGGCGGCATGGTTACGGTGGCAGGGCTCGGCGGTTTCATGTTCCTGATGTTCCGGAAAGATGCGAAATACGCGCGCGAACACGACCTGACGAAGAAAGAGAATGGATAAAGGGTAACGATGCATATCAGTCCAGTCCTGTGGCAATTTCTGGTGAAGTGGCTCAACGCTTCGGCGCTGTTTCCGCGCGAGGCGTCGACGATTGCGCCCTACACCGACGCGCTGTATTTTTTCCTGCTGGCGATTACCGTGGTTGGCCTGGTGCTGGTGGGTGTGCTGGTCTTCGGCTTCTCCATCCGGTATCGCAAGGAGCGCAGCCCGGTGGCGACGCAGGTGGAAGGTTCTACGCTGCTTGAGGCGACGTGGACGATCATTCCGCTGGCGCTGTTCCTGATCGTATTTGTGTGGGGTGCGCTGCTGTACTTCCGGATCTACAACCCGCCGACCAACGCGATGAACATCTATGTTGTCGGCAAACAGTGGATGTGGAAGGCGGAGCACCCGGGGGGGCAGCATGAGATCAACGCGCTCCACGTGCCGACCGGGCGTCCGGTGCAGTTGACGATGATCTCGCAGGATGTGTTTCACAGCTTTTCGATCCCGGACTTCCGGGTCAAGCGTGAGGTGATTCCGGGCCGCTACTCGACGGTTTGGTTTGAGGCGACGACTCCGGGGACATACCATATCTTCTGCACGCAGTATTGCGGCACCAAGCACTCGGCGATGATCGGCGAGGTGACTGTTCTGACCCCGGATGACTACGCGAAGTGGACGCACCAGTCGACCAGCGGAATGTCGCTGGCGCAGAATGGCGAGCGGCTGTTTGCCAGCATGGGATGCAACGCCTGTCACTCGGGAAGCGCCACGGCCCGAGGCCCGAACCTTGCGGGTGTGTACGGGTCGAGGCTGCAACTGGCTGGCGGTTCGCAGGTGCTGGTGAACGATGCATACCTGCGCGACTCGATACTGAATCCTTCGCAGCACGTGACTGCGGGCTACGCGCCGATCATGCCCACGTACCAGGGGCAGATCAGTGAAGACGGTCTGATCGATCTGGTGGAGTACATCAAAACGATGCAAAGCAACTACCGTGTGCAGCAGACGCTGACCACGATACAGTCGAACCAAGCGGCGCCGACAACGCCCGGGATGGTGAAGCCATGAGTGCAACGAGCTCAACAATCGTCAACTTGCCGGACCAGAGAACGGCGGCCCTGCCGAAGCGGAATTACCTCAATAACGAGCATGGTCTGCTCAGCTGGTTGTTTACCGGCGACCATAAGCGGATCGCGATTCTGTACCTGATTTCGATTACCTTCTTCTTCTTTATTGGCGGAGCCTTCGCGGGCCTGATCCGGCTCGAACTGTTAACGCCGCAGCCGGACCTGGTGGCCTCGGACACGTACAACAAGTTCTTTTCCATGCACGGCATCATCATGGTGTTCCTCTTCCTGGTGCCGTCGGTGCCGGCGACGCTGGGGAACTTCCTGATGCCGATCATGCTGGGAGCAAAAGACCTGGCATTCCCGAAGATCAATCTTCTGAGCTGGTACCTCTACTGGCTTGGCGGTTTAGTGATCATGGGAGCGATGGTGCTTGGCGGCGTGGATACTGGCTGGACCTTTACCACCCCACTCTCGACGCACTACCTGAACACGCATGTGGTCACTGCGGCGATGGGCGTCTTCATCCTCGGCTTCTCGTCGATCTTCACCGGGCTGAACTTTATCGTGACCATCCATCGCATGCGGGCGCCGGGCATGACCTGGTTCCGGATGCCGCTGTTTGTCTGGTCGCATTATGCGGCTTCGATCCTGATGGTGCTGGGTACGCCGGTTCTTGCGATCACGCTTGTGTTGGTGGCGCTCGAGCGGGTGGCGGGCATCGGAGTGTTCGATCCAACCAAGGGCGGCGATCCTCTGCTGTTTCAGCACCTCTTCTGGTTTTACTCTCACCCTGCGGTCTACATCATGATTCTTCCGGGTATGGGCGTGATTTCGGAAGTGATCAGCACATTTAGCCGCAAACGCGTATTCGGCTATACTGCGGTAGCCTTCTCGTCCGTGGCAATTGCGCTGTTCGGCTTCTTCGTCTGGGCCCATCACATGTTCATCATGGGAGTGTCCAACTACTCGGCGCTGGTGTTCTCGCTGCTAACGATGCTGGTTGCGGTGCCTTCTGCGATCAAGATCTTCAACTGGGCGTTTACGCTGCAGAAGGGGTCAATCACTTTTGAGACACCGATGTTGTACGCGTTCGGCTTCCTGGGCTTGTTTACGATCGGCGGCATGACGGGCGTATTTCTCGGCTCGCTGGGGATGGACATTCACCTCACCGAGACCTACTTCATTGTGGCGCACTTCCATTTTGTGATGGTCGGCGGCATGTTGATGGCGTTCCTGGCCGGCATTCACTTCTGGTGGCCGAAGATGACGGGAAGAATGTATCCCGAGTCGCTGTCGAAGCTTGCCGCGGTCACGACGTTTATCGGTTTCAACCTGACTTTCCTGCCGCAGTTCATCCTTGGCTACCTGGGTATGCCGCGGCGCTATCATGCTTATCCGCCGGAGTTCCAGGTGCTCAACGTCTTGTCCACTGCAGGCGCCACCGTGCTTGGCGTGGGCTACATGCTTCCTCTGCTGTATCTCGCCTGGTCGTTGAAGTACGGAGCGATCGCCGGCAACAATCCGTGGCAGGCGACGGGGCTCGAGTGGCAGATCCAGTCTCCTCCTTTGACCGAAAATTTCATCGAGATTCCTGTCGTCGATCATGAGGCCTATGATTACGAATGGCTCGCGCACAAGACTGCAAACGAGGTAACGACCGTTGGATAATGCGATCGTAGCAACGCACCCACATACGAGTGAAACGGCGGTTCCGGTGGAGCATCATCACGCCTCGCTCCCGCAGCATCGCCACCATTTCGAGACGAAGGAGCAGCAGCGTGAAGCCGCTACCTTCGGCATGTGGCTTTTCCTGCTGACCGAGATCATGTTTTTCGGCGGACTGTTTTTCGCCTACCTGCTGTATCGCAACTGGTATCACGATGCATTCGTCGCCGGGTCGAACCAGCTGAGCATTCCGCTGGGTGCGGCAAATACTGCGATCCTGATCACTTCCGGTTTTTTCATGGCGCTTGGGGTCTGGGCGGCGGAGGTTCAGAAGCGCGGCTTGCTGGTCATCTTTCTAATTCTGACCACCGTGTTTGGCGTCGTCTTTATTGGTGTCAAAGGTGTGGAGTATCACGAGAAGTGGGAGAAGCACCACATTCCGGGCGCCTCGTTCGATGTCTCCGAGTTCGTCAACCCCCACGCTTACGGTCTGAAAGAACAGCCGCTGGCACCCGATATGGCGCAGAAGACGCAGATCTTCTTTTTTCTCTACTTCGCCATGACCGGGATGCACGCGCTGCACATGATCATCGGGATTGCGCTGCTGGGCTGGCTTACGTGGCGAGCGTACTACGGGGAATTCTCGAGTGGATATGTGGCTCCGATTGAGAATTTCGGGCTGTACTGGCATTTCGTGGATATCGTCTGGCTGTTCCTGTTCCCTTTGCTTTATCTGATCAACCGTCATCCCGGCTCCTGATTTTGGCTCTCAATACAGGGACGTTTTGACGGGCATGGCCCAGCAGCAAGAGCCCCACGGCAGCAAAGTTCGAAGGAGAGAAGACCATGTCCGAGTATCACGATCCGGCGAATGTAGTTAACCCGGAGCATGCCGATCATCACATTGTCACCCCGGTGACCTACGGAATTGTTTTTGCGACGTTGCTGGTCTTCACCGGCATCACGGTCGGAGCGGCGTATATCGACCTTGGGATCTTCAACCCGGTGGTGGCGCTGGCGATCGCGAGTTTCAAAGCCGTTGTGGTGATCCTGTTCTTTATGCACGTCAAGTATCAATCGAAGCTGGTGAAACTCACGGTTGCTTCTGGATTTTTTACTTTTCTTGTGTTGATCACGATGACCCTGAGCGATTACATGAGTCGCGCATGGGGTCTCTGGTAGTAAGAACATCGTTGTTCACGAGAGTGCGGCCTGCGGGCCGCATTTTTGCTGCCGCGAAAACCACTCGGGCGTGCTCAGCCTACACTTTGAGATATGGCGGAAGCGAAGAAAGACCTCGGAGATGAGCTGCAGCGTTGCGTGAATGACCCGCGGGTGACGGTCAGGCGGCCCGGAGAGCCGGACCAAGACGGGCGCTGCGTTGTGTACTGGATGCAGCGGGCTCAGCGCGGAGTGGACAATCACGCGGTCGATGTTGCGGTCCTGGTTGCGAACCTCTACGGCTTGCCATTGGTCGTGTACTTCGCGGGCATATCGAACTTTCCTCACGCAAATCTTCGTCATTATGTCTTCTTGAACGAAGGACTGGGGGATATTGAAGCCGACCTGGCGAAGAGAAACATCGCTTTTGTCATGCGGCGTGCACCACACGAGTCGCATGAGCGTTTGCTGGCCGATGTGCAGGCAGCCTTTCTGATTGGCGACGAAAATCCAATGCGGGAGCCGGAGCGTTGGCGCAAAGATCTGGCCGAGCGTATCAGGATTCCGTTCTGGACCGTTGACACCGATGTGGTCGTTCCTTCAAAGCTGATCGAGAAGGCGCAGTATGGCGCGTACACCATTCGGCCTCGCCTCTATCGGCTGTTGCCGGAGTTTCTGCAGCCCTATGAGAATCTGCGTGCGAACCATGCATGGAAGCAGCCGCAAAACTTTCAGTCGGATTCCGTGCATGAGGATATGACGCGGGGATGGAAGGACTTCGATCGCAGCGTAGGGCCGGTCAGAGCCTGGCGTGGAGGCACACATGCTGCGCTGAAGCGGTTGAACGTGTTTACGGGAACGATGCTCGAAGGATATGACGCCGAACGCAACCGTCCCGAGACCGATGGAACGTCTTGCCTCTCGCCGTATCTGCACTATGGGCATATTGGACCGCTCACGATTGCGCTTGCAGTCGAGGATGCGGTGAAGCACAGACCGGAGTTGCGGGCCGCGCGCGACGGCTACTTTAACGAACTGATTGTGTGGCGTGAGCTCGCCATCAATTTCGTTCGCTACACGCCGAATTACGACACGGCAGATTGCGCGGAGAACTGGGCCAAGGCGACGATTGCGGAGCATGCGCGCGATGAGAGGGAGCACCTGTACAGCCTGGAGCAGTTGGAGGGGGGCAAGACTTACGATCAGCTGTGGAATGCGGCGCAGCTGCAGATGGTGCGCTTTGGATGGATGCATAACTACATGCGGATGTACTGGGCGAAGAAGATCCTGGAGTGGACGCCGGATGTGGGGACGGCGGTGAAGTACTGCATTTATTTGAATGACAGATATTTTCTTGATGGAAGGGACCCGAACGGATATGCGGGAGTGGCTTGGGCGATTCTGGGCAAGTTCGACCGCGCGTGGGGCACTCGGCCTGTGTTCGGGAAAATTCGGTATATGTCGGGGGCTTCCACCGGAAAGAAATTCGATTCGAAACAATACATCCAGCAGATGAACGGGCTGGCCGGGGATCACGGCGGCGGCTTGGAGGGCGACGTACCACAAAGGTGAGATACAGCGCGGGGTGAGGAACTGGTAGATTCGAGTGACGGCATGTGTGCGCAGGTACGCAGATAAGAGAACTCTTATCCTGTTCCGGGATGCGCGTACATTCTTCGATAGATAGAGAGTTGATGCATTGGCCATCGGCTTGCAGCATCGAGAGTAGCTGTCGGTCACCGAGTTGCACGCCATGATTTTTGAGACTGGGCCAAAGTTCGCCGGGCTTCAAACCCACCCTGTTCGTAACTTCGTCACGCGCTTTGCCGGATTGACAGGAGTGCTGGCTTTCGCGTGCTGGGGAATGGCGTCGGCACAGTCGCGTCGGGCGATTGGAGGTTTGGACGAAGCCAGCCGGAATGCGCCGGTCGCGGCCGCTTCGCCTGCATCTGCTTTGGGAGCTACGTGGCAGCCGGTGGGCCCGAACCAGGTCGCGAGCGCCTCGTACGGCAATGTGACAGGAAGAGTGACGGCAATTGCGGCGGATCCGGCAGACCCCACCGGAAATACGGTCTATGTTGGGGCTACCGGCGGCGGAGTCTGGAAGTCAACCAATGCGGCAGGGCCTGCGGTAGCGGTTTCGTTCGCGCCATTGACGGATACCTTGCCGGTATTCAGCCCCAACGCAGGATCCTCTTACGCAACTCCATCGCTCAGCATTGGTGCTCTCAGTGTGCATTCGGGCATTGTGCTCGCGGGCACGGGCGACCCGAACGATGCGCTCGATTCCTATTACGGCGTCGGGATTTTGCGTTCTGCCGATAACGGAGTGACCTGGACGCTTGTAAGCAATTCGCAAGATCTTCCGGCGGGGAATCATTCCTTTCGAGGGCTGGGCTTTGCAGGTTTCGCATGGAGCGATGCAGTGCCAGGGCTGGTGGTTGCGGCTGTTTCGCAAGCCGCGGAAGGTGTCATCGTCAACGCCGTCAACCCCGACTATAGCGTGATGGGACTTTACTATTCGCCTGATGCCGGGGTGACCTGGCATATGTCGACCATCATGGACGGGAGCCAGACTTTGCAGGATCCGCAGAACCTGGGATCGCCCGCAATCAGCCACGCAGCTACTGCGGTGGTGTGGAACCCGGTGCGCAAAATGTTCTTCGCGGCCATACGCTACCACGGCTACTACCAGTCGGGAGACGGTGTGACGTGGACGCGAATGAGCAATCAACCTGGGGCTAATTTCTCGCTGGCGAATTGTCCTACCGCGCCGAACTCCGATGGAAATCACAATTGCCCTATCTTTCGCGGTGCTTTGGCGGTCCAGCCGAATACGGGCGATACGTTCGCCCTCACGGTAAGTAACACCAATATCGACCAGGGATTGTGGCAGGATGTCTGCTCGGCTGCAGGTGGGAATTGCAGCAACGGCAATGTGACGTTCAGCACACCGCTCGCTCCTACTTCTTCGCAGAAATCGCCGCTTGAGAACTCACCCCCAGCGGACACTTCGATTCCACAGGGTGATTACAACCTCACGCTTGCGGCGTCGTCTTCGGGCCCGAATGGCCCGGGTCAGGACACGTTGCTGTTTGTGGGGACGGTGGATCTTTATCGCTGTTCCCTGGCCGCTGGATGCGTGTTGCGTAACACTACGAATGCGTTGAACGCGTGCGCAGCTCCCGCGAAGGTGGCTCCAGCGCAGCATGCGATTGTGGCGATTGCGACTGGCGCGTTGCCGCTGGTCTACGTGGGCAATGATGGCGGCTTGTGGCGTTCGTCCGACGGCATCAGCGAGCAGGCCGGCCCTTGTTCTGCGGACGACGCGAATCACTTTCAGAATCTTAACGGCGGCCTGGGATCGCTGGGTGAGGTCGTGAGCTTTGCGCAAAGCCCGACCGACGTGAGTACGCTGCTGGTTGGCCTGGGCGCGAACGGGTCGGCGGGAACCTCGACGTCAGCGTCGGGGACGCCGTGGCCGCAACTTTCCAATGCCGAAGGAGGTACGGTCGCGATCGACCCGACCGATCCGCTGCTTTGGTACGTTTCTACCGGCGCGGGCGTGACGATTCACCAGTGCGCGACTGGGAACGCCTGCACGGCTGCGGACTTCAGCGGCCAGCCTACGATCGGTGCTGTACAGGTCAGCGGAGATGATTCGCTGGTGGACGTTCCCTGGCTGCTCGATCCTGCTCTGCCCTCGAATGTCTTGGTGGGCACGTGCCGGGTCTGGCGTGGACCGAACAACGGGGGTGCATCCTGGTCTGCCGCGAATGCGATCAGCAGACTGCTGGCCGGTCCGCAGAATGCGTCCTGTGGCCCGTCCAATCCTGTAGTGCGTTCGATTGCGGCGGCGGGCATTGCGAGCAACGCTACAGCTGCCCAGAACGCAGGCTCGCCGGTGCTTTATGCCGGCATGGCAGGCGTGCTCGATGGGGGAGGAGGCAGCGCCGGAGGACACCTCTTTTCGACTACGACGGCAAACACCGCAACCAGCACGAGTGCCTGGAGCGACCTTGCGGCATCGCCGGTGACCAACGACCAAAGTCATCAGCACAAGTTCAATCCCGGCGGCTTCGACATCGCGTCGATTGCGGCAGACGCTCACGACGCGACGGGGGCGACAGTCTATGCGACGGTAATGGGGTTCGGTGTGCCGCACGTGTATCGCTCGACCGACGCCGGCGCCAGCTGGACCAACATCAGCAGCAACCTTCCCGATGCTCCGGCCAACGCTATCATCGTCGATCCGAATGACGCGAATACTTTGTATGTCGGTTTGGACAACGGGGTATATGTAACCACTCAGGTTACAACCTGCGCAGCCACGAATTGCTGGAGCATCTATGGTGTCAGTCTTCCCAACGCGCCTGTCGTGAAGCTTGCTGCGGCGGCGAATATGCCGACCGGAGATGGCCGTACCGGCGAACTGCGAGCCGCTACGTATGGACGAGGCGTGTGGCAGATTCCCCTGGTGACCGCGGCTGCTGCATATGCCCCGGCCATCACGCTGGCTCCGGGGGCCCTCAGTTATCAAACGCAGCCCGTGGGAACGGCGAGCGTGTCACAGACCGTGACTGTGACCAATACAGGAAATGCGCCGCTGATCTTAACCCAGGTTGTGGTCACAGGCGACTTCAGCGAGACCGACCACTGCGGTGGAACAGCAATCTCGGTTGGCATGAGCTGCGCAGTCCAGGTTCAATTTCTGCCGACGGTAGTGGGTAACCGTACCGGTGTGCTGACGGTGTACGGCAACGTGCCAGGCGGGCAGGCGACCGCGTCACTTTCCGGGACCGGCTCCGCCGCAGCGGCCATCGTCTTAAACCCGATCGCTCTCAGCTTTCCTGCGACGCTGATCAACCAGACCAGCGCGGTGCAGAACATCACGATCTCGAATACAAGCAGCTCGACGCATTTCCTGCAGGCGCCTTTGATTGCAGGCGCGGACTTCCGGATCACGGCGAATACATGCGGCGCGAGCCTTGCTCCGAGTACGGGATGCACGGTGGCGATCGCGTTTAGCCCTAAAGCCTCGGGAGCACGCAATGGAATGTTCACCATCACAGATGATGCAGGGACCCAGACCGCAACTCTGACTGGAACGGGCCAAGCGCCGGCAACTGATGCGCTTGCACCTTTGAGTGTCTCGTTTGCACCGCAGCAGATCGATACCGCGAGCACGACGCAGCAAGTTGTGTTGACCAACTCGGGGGACATCGCGTTGACGCTGATTGTTGCGCAGATCTCAAGCGGCGACTTCCTTGTGACCAACGCATGCGGCAACTCGCTGAACCCGCACTCTTCCTGTGCCATGGATGTGGCATTTGCTCCTAAAAATGTGGGCCCGCTGACGGGGGTATTGACGGTCTCGGACCAGTACCGCAGCCAGTCGGTGGCGCTGAGCGGAGTGGGCCTGGCTCCTGTTGGTGTTTCGCTCGCCCCGTTTTCGGCGTTGAATTTTTCGGGTACCGGCGTAGGCACCACATCGGCGCCCCAGACAGTGACGTTGACCAACAACAGCGGCGTTCTGCTACAGGTGCAGGGAATTACCGTGACGGGCGACTTTGCTGTCGTCCCCGGAACCGCCACGTGTGGTTCCACGCTGGCAGCAGGGTCCGCATGTACGTTGCAGGTAGCCTTCACTCCGACGGCAGGAGGCCCACGCTCCGGCACCTTGACCGTCAGCGACAATGCTGCCAATGCGCCGCAGGTCCTTGCGTTGAACGGTGCGGGCGTTGACTTCACATTAGCGTCCAACGGACCCGCGAGCGTGACGATCGCAAACGGGCAGAACGCAGTGTTTCCCCTGCTGCTCACCTCTGCCGCGAACGTGACCGGCATAGTGAGCTTTACCTGCGCGGGATTTCCCGCCAACTCCACCTGCACGGTGGTTCCGAACAATGTTGCGCTTGGCAACACGACAACGATTTCTGTGACGGTGCTGACCGGCGTGAGCACCAGTTCACAGGCATCGCGGCCATGGATGGCGCGTAGTCGTGTGCTGTGGCTTGCACTGCTCGCTCCACTGGGGCTGCTTCGAACCCGGAAACAGCGCTTGTTTCGGTTGGTCAGCTTCGCCGTGCTCTGCTCGTTACTTGCTGCGAGTGGATGCGGCGCAGGGCGAACGATCCCCGCAGGAAGCGGCTCCAACCCGCCCACGTCCGGAGCCCCGACGCCAGCGGGCACGTACACCGTCATCTCGTCGGCAAGCAGCGCGGGTCTGACAAGGAGCGTGAACCTGACGCTGACGGTTCAGTAGCCGTTCGTACGGGCCGCTGTTCGACCGACCCCGTTCACGCAGCCTCTCCCGCGCTGACTCCAGACGCCCAGGCCCATTGGAAGTTGTATCCTCCAAGCCAACCCGTGACATCGACAACTTCTCCGATGAAGAAGAGGCCAGGGACCTTGCGGCTTTGCATCGTCTTCGCGTCCAGATCAGAGGTGTGGACCCCGCCCACGGTGACCTCGGCCTTGTCGTAGCCCTCGGTTCCGGCAGGTTCAACCTGCCATGCGTGAAGCTGCTCTTCCAGGGTGGCCAGTCTGGCGTTGGTCCAGTCGGTTGGAGCGTGAAGCTGCAGCCAACGTGACGCCATGCGTGCCGGAAGCACATTGCGGAGTGCGAGCACAGCAGAGTTCATATCACGACGTGCGTTCCTCTCAAGCAGGGAAGCGAAGACCTGCCGGTCGGGTGCGAGATCCAGGGCGATTGGTTCGCCTGGACGCCAGTAAGAGGATGCCTGCAGGATAGCGGGACCGCTCAGGCCGCGATGCGTGATCAGCAGCTTTTCGCGGAAGCTGGTTTGCCGTCTGGTTCGGCCAGCATGGGTTTCGACAGCGGCGGAGAGCCCGGTGAGATCGCACCAACGTTCGCGGTCCTCTGCGGAGAAGATGAGAGGAACCAGGCCGGGCCGGCACTCAACGATGCGCAGGCCGAACTGCCGGGCGAGATCGTAGCCGAGTGCGCTGGCGCCCATCTTCGGAATGGATAGGCCGCCGGTGGCGACCACGACGGACTGTGCCTGAAACGAAGCGGCGGAGGTTTGGATCAGGAACCGCTCGCCGCGAGTGACGGAGAGGATTCGCGTGCCCGTCAGGATGCGCACACCCGCCGCGACGCATTCCTTTTCGAGCATGGTAACGATGTCGTGCGCAGAGCGATCGCAGAACAGCTGGCCGAGCGTCTTCTCGTGGTAGCGGATGCCGTGCCGCTCGACCATCGCGATCATGTCAGCCGGCGTGAAGCGGGCCAAAGCGGACTTGGCGAAGTGAGGGTTCTCGGAAAGGAAGTTTTCCGCGCGGCAGTGGATGTTGGTGAAGTTGCAGCGCCCTCCACCGGAGATAAGGATTTTCTTGGCAACACGTTCTGCATGCTCGAGCAGAAGCACGCGGCGTCCACGCTGTCCGGCTACGAGCGCGCACATCATGCCGGCCGCGCCTGCTCCCAAAATGACCACGTCAAAGTTCTGCATATCGCCCATTGTGCTTTCGAGCCTTTGCTTCCATCATTGCATCCTGCCTGAGCTTGTCGCAGCGTGAGGCTTGGTTGCGCTGGATCAAGAGACGGATCACGACGATTGGTTGTGCGACCATAGATCGATGGCATGGATGTCGAAAAACACGGACGAGCGGGCGCCCAGGGTGGTGGAGGCGCAGGCGTTTGGGCCGGCAGCGAGCGTGACTCGCAGGGCGGCGGACAGGCTGCGTGCGGGGCACCTCTGGGTGTACCGGTCGGATGTGGAGTCGCTGGTACCCGCTCTGGGTTCGGTCGATGTTCCGGGTGGAACGCTGGTTACGGTGATCGACAGCCGCGCGATTCCTCTCGGTACGGGGCTGTTTAGTGCGGCGTCCCAGATTGCGGTGCGGGTTGTCTCGGGCGAGGCGGCGGTGACGCGTGCCGTTTACCTGGAGCAGGTGAGGGAGCGTGTGCTGGCCGCGCTGGCGCTGCGGGACGAGGTCGCACCCGAGTCCATGGAAAACGATGCTTGCCGCCTGGTGTTCTCGGAGGCGGATAGTTTGCCCGGGATTGTGGCCGACCGTTACGGCGATCTGGTGATTGTGCAGCTGCTGACGCAGGGAACGGTGCAGGAGGATGTTCGCCGCGTGGTGGCTGAGGCGCTGGGCGGGCGGTTGCAGTCAGGCGCGGGCAGGCTGACCGTCTGGGAGCGCGCCGATCCGAAGGTGCGGGAACTGGAGCAGTTGGCGCTCCCTTCGACCAAAGCGCTCTTCTCGAGGGGGGAAGAAGCGGGAAACTTGACGACGGTGTTCACGATCAACGGGCTGCGGTTTCACTTTGACGCGGGCTCGGGACAGAAGACGGGCGCCTTTCTCGATCAGCGGCTGAACTACGCGGCTGCCGCCCGGTATGCCCGGGGACGTGCGCTCGATGTCTGCACCTATCAGGGCGGTTTTGCGCTGCATCTTGCGACCCGCTGCCGGGAGGTGACCGGGGTGGATGCGAGCCGGGCTGCGCTCGAGGTGGCGGATCGGAACCTGGCGCTCAATCCGGGCCTCACTGGGGGGCTTACCCCGCGCGTGGAGTGGATGGAGGCGGATGCGTTTGAGCTGCTGCGCGAGTACGAGGCGGCGGGCGAGCAGTACGACACGATTGTGCTGGACCCTCCGGCGTTTGCGAAGTCGAAACGTGCGGCCGAAGGGGCCATGCGGGGGTACAAGGAGCTGAACCTGCGCGCGATGAAGATGCTGCGGCCGGGCGGAACGCTTGTGACCTGCTCGTGTTCGCACCATGTCGGCTTGCAGGAGTTTACGGCGGTGGTGGCGGATGCGGCCTCGGATGCGGGCCGGAGGGTGCAGGTGCTGGAGGTTCGGGGCGCTGCGCCGGATCATCCTGCGATCCTGACGCTGCCGGAGACAAGCTACTTGAAGTGCCTGATCTGCCGGGTGGGTTGAAGCTCTCCCTGGGGTGGGACAACCACTCCATTAGAAGGCGGGTGTACCCCCCCCCGG
>JALYVA010000093.1 GCA_030853485.1 Acidobacteriota bacterium | reverse complement strand
GATAGGCGCGGGAATGGATACGGGCTGGACGAGCCTGATGACCAGGATTCGCGAAAGTGCGGAGCGCCGGGCCAGCGCTTCACGACAAGGTTGATCTAAGCGTTAGGGTCTGGCGGCCGGGCTCTCTGCCGGCGGTCCACCCACATCGGTGGTGTAGATCCGGCTTTGCGCGGTGCCTTGCGATTGGCCGCCGGAGACTGTTGCGCGACATCCGGGAGCGTCAACCGCGGGTGTCACGAACTGTTCGCTGCTCGTCGAAAGAGTACGCGTGGCAGCGCACAAAGCGGCACGATGTTTACAAAAGAACCACGAGGAAAGGGAGAGTGCTATGGAGACGTTGACGTTGGGACACACGGTGGTTTCGAGTGGGGCGTGGTTGGAAGCTCGTAAGGCGCTTCTTGCCAGAGAGAAGGAGCTCACACGGATGCGCGATGCGCTGAATCGGGAGCGGATGGAGCTACCGTGGGAAAAGGTCGAGAAGAAGTATGTGTTCGACGGGCCGAACGGAAAGCAGACGCTGGCAGATCTGTTTGTCGGCAAGAGTCAGTTGTTCGTCTATCACTTCATGATGGGGCCTGGGTGGGTGGAGGGATGCCCGAGCTGCTCGTTGGTGGGGGATGGAATCGATGGGTGCTTGCCGCATCTTGCGGAGCGGGATGTGACGTTGCTTGTGGTATCCCGCGCGACCTTGCCGGAGATCGAGGTGTTCAAAAAGCGGATGGGCTGGAAGTTCAAGTGGGTATCGTCGAATGGGAATGACTTCAACCGCGACTACCATGTTTCGTTTACCGCGGAGCAGAGAGAGAACGGTACGGTGTTTTACAACTACACGTCTGCTCCCTTTCCGAAGGATGAGGCTCCTGGGCTGAGCGTGTTCTACAAGGACGAGAGTGGGGAAATCTTCCACACGTACTCGACGTACGGGCGCGGCCTCGATCCTTTGATCCATCCATACACGTACCTCGACCTCGCGCCGAAAGGGCGGGATGAAGATGAGCTGGGCTATTCGATGCAATGGGTTCGGCACCATGACCGGTATGTGGGCGCGGCGAAGGAGACTTCGTGCTGCGCCGGGGGAGAACTGGCGTGAGGGGACGGACGTGCTGCGGAGTTTCCGGCTGCGGCACGTCGCGGGTGAAGGACGAGGAGCGAACCGTGGAAGACGGGACGCTTTGCAGGGCTGCAGCGCGGAGGGGCGCGAAGGCTTCGGGTTGGGTGTTGCCGGGGGCGGCGCTGATCTTGATGCCCAAGTGTCCGGCGTGTCTGGCGGCGTATGTTGCGCTGGTGAGTGGGGTGGGCATCTCGGTTTCTATGGCCGCGTGGGTGCGCGGGACGGTGCTGATGGGGAGCGGGGCGATGCTGGTGTTTGGCGTGGTGCGGTGGTTGCTGCGCAAGGATGAGACAAGGCGTCGCCGTAAGATCTTGTCTGCTGGATGGCAGCAAAGATGTAACCGCGACTTCGTTTCACCTACCGAGAGTGTTTGCCGCGAGCCGTGATAGAGTCGGATTGCTTGTTGGTGTTTGCCGTGTTCGGTGAGATAAAACGGGCAAAGTAAGCGGTCTCGCTGCGCCGCGTGCGCACATTTCAATATCAAGCTTTGCGCACGCAGGTCCCGGCGATCATCAGCTCTGCACTTCAATGGTTCACGGGGCTGACGATTGCCTGGTTAGCTTTGAGGTAGTTGCCGTAGCCTACGACGACCGTTGAGCTGACGAGAAGGAAGAGGCCGGTAGCGACAAGCATTTTGGTACGTCGGCTGGTGCCTCGCCACTCCTTCAAGAACAGACCCCAGAGCGTGGCGAAGATGATGATGCTGGCCATGTGGAGGGTCCAGGAGGAGAAGTCGTACCTGCCCATCTTGGTCTGGCCCATGGAGTAGAAGAAGAACTGGAAGTACCAGATGACGCCCGCGAGAGAAGCGAAGATGTAGTTGGCGAGAAGGGTTCTGGGAGCGAGACGGTCATACGTGGAGGGGTCTTTCGGGTCGAAGTCGACCAGGGTCTGGCCGGTGGCGTGGCTGGCACGCATGGGGTTGGATCCGGGCTGGCCTGTGAACTGTTTGATGGACCGATTTTTGATAATGAGAATGGCGGACCAGATGAAGTTGGTGAGGAAGCCTCCCCAGAGAACGACGATGAGGATGGGCAGGTTCTGCCAAAGGTCGAGGCGGTGGTTGGCTTCGAGCTGGACCTTTGCAAGGTCGCCAATGGGTTTGCCGGCTTTGAGACCAAAGGCAAAGAAGCTGCTCATGATGCCGGCGAAGACCGCGACGGCCAGGCCTTTGCCGAAGGAGAAGTCGGACTCGCCAGCCTCGGCCTTTTCTTCGGGGGTAACTTCCCGGTCTTTTGAGACGCCTGCGGCTCCGTTGACGGCAACTGCGATCAGGCAGAGCAGGACGCCGGCGAGGATGATCTGGCCTGAGGTTTCGTGGAGAATGGTGTGGATGGAGCCGTCGTAAATGGGTGGGATAAGTGTGCCGAAAGCGGTGCAGAGGCCGAGCGCAATGGCGTATCCGAGCGCGATGCCGAGGTAGCGGATGGCGAGGCCGAAGGTCAGGCCGCCGATGCCCCAGAGTGCTCCCCAGAGTAGGGCGTAGTGAATGCTGGAGGCTGGTGCGGCGTGGAGGATGACGAAAAGATGGGGGACGAGGAGGCCGGCGAGAAGGACGGGAGCGACGATCCAGGCTGCGAAGCCCTGGATGAGCCAGTAGATCTCCCACGACCAGCGCTTGATGCCGCGGAAGGGGATGAAATTGGTGGCGGAAGCGAAACCGCCGATCCAGTGGTAGATGACTCCGATGAAGGGATTAGTTCCCACGTGGCCTCGATTGGATGAAGGATAATGATTCTTTTATAAGCGCGTACTATCGTACCTGACGTAAGTTTGCATTGGGAAATATACTCTCTATTGAACTTTGCGTCGATTTCGGGAGGTGCGTTCTGCGAGTTTCGCTGTTTATTACGTGTTATAACGACACGCTGTTTCCGGAGACAGGCAAGGCCGTAGTGCGAGTGCTGGAGCGGCTGGGGCATACCGTGGAGTTTCCGGCCGGGCAGACGTGCTGCGGACAGATGCACTACAACACCGGGTATCAGGCGGAGGCGATGCCATTGCTGCAGCGCTTTGTGGCGCAGTTTCGCGGTGCGGAGGCTGTAGTGGTGCCTTCTTCTTCGTGCGTGGCGATGATGCGCGACCACTATCCGAAGATGGCTGTGGCGCTTAAAGATGATCGATTGATGCGCGAGGTGGAAGAGTTGCTGCCTAGAGTCTTCGAGTTTTCGGAGTTTTTGACGAAACGGCTGGGGCTGGAGGATGTGGGAGCGTACTATCCGCATCGCGTGACGTACCACGCAAGCTGCCATGGGTTGCGGAACCTGGGCCTGGGCGACGGGCCGCTACGGCTGCTGAAAGCGGTGCGGGGAATTGACCTGGTGGCCTTGGAAGGCCTGGAGCAGTGCTGCGGATTTGGCGGGACATTTGCGGTAAAGAATGCGGATGTTTCGAGCGCGATGCTGGCGGACAAGGTGGCGGCGGTTTTGCATACAGGGGCCGAGGCTTGTACGGCTTGCGATAACTCGTGCCTGATGCATATCGAGGGAGGACTGCACCGGCAGAACGCGGGAGTCAGGGCGGTGCATCTGGCGGAGATTCTGGCTGGGGAAGAGGTAGGACGATGAGGGGAGCAATGGGGCTGGGATGGAGATGGGCGGGAGTGGTTCGCTTAGCGAGTGCCCACCTTAGCGACAAGAAGGCCGTTGCGAGTACGAGGCGCCAGGATTGCTGGCGGACCGGGGGCGGGCAATGAGTGGAGTGGGGTTAGACCCGAAGACGGCACCGGCATTTCCCATTGCGGCGAAGACTGCTATGGGAAATGCGCAGCTGCGGAAAAACGTTCGTCATGCGACCGATGTGATTCAGACGAAGCGGTCGCGCGTGGTAGCGGAGATGCCGGACTGGCAGGAGCTGCGGGAAGCGGGCAAGCAGATTCGTCAGCACACGATGGATCATCTGGACTTTTATCTGGAGGAGTTTGAAGCAAACTGCACGCGCGCGGGCGGGGTGGTGCATTGGGCGCGGGATGCGGAGGAGGCGCGGCGAATCGTTGTCAGCTTGGTGAGGGCTTCGGGATCAGAGGAGGTCATCAAGATAAAGTCAATGACGACCGAGGAGATCCAGTTGAATGCGGCGCTCGAGGCCGAAGGGATTCATCCCTACGAAACGGATCTGGCGGAGTTGATCATTCAGCTCGGGGAGGATCGGCCGTCGCACATCGTGGTGCCTGCGCTTCACAAGAACCGGCAGGAGATTCGGGAGATCTTCCAGCGAAAGATGAATCTTCCGGAGCTGGGAGACAGGCCGGAGGACCTGGCAGATGCTGCGCGGATTTTTCTGCGGGAGCGGTTCTTGCGAGTAAAGACGGGGGTAAGTGGGGCCAACTTTCTAATCGCGGAGACGGGCGGGGTGTGCATTGTCGAGAGCGAAGGCAATGGACGGATGTGTTTGACACTGCCCGAAACATTGATCACGATTGCCGGGATCGACAAGGTGGTGCCGCGGTATCGGGACCTGGAGGTTCTGCTGCAGCTGCTGCCGCGGTCGGCTACCGGAGAGAGGATGAATCCCTATAATTCGATTTGGACAGGGGTAGATACGAAAGACGGGCCGCGCGTTTTTCACGTGGTGCTGATGGACAACGCGCGAACGGAGGTTCTGGCCGACGAGGAGGGACGGCAGACGCTGAATTGTATTCGCTGCGCGGCGTGCCAGAACGCTTGTCCGGTGTATCGGCAGACCGGGGGACACGCTTACGGGAGCGTATATGCGGGACCGATCGGCGCAATTTTGACACCGCAGTTGCAGCTGATGGAGCATGCGCAGACCTTGCCGTATGCTTCTTCACTATGTGGAGCGTGTTACGAGGTTTGCCCGGTAAAAATCGATATTCCAGAGGTGCTGATCCACCTGCGCAACCGGGTGGTGAAGCAGAAGAGATTGAGTGCGGAGGCGCTGGCCATGAAGATGATGGGCATGATCTTCCGCAGTGAAGGCAAGTTCCGTGCAGCGCAGCGGATGGCGCGCATGGCAGAAATGCCGCTGGCCAGAAAAGATGAGCAAGGCCAAGGGTGGATTGGCTGGCTGCCGGGGTTGCTGGGCGGCTGGACACAGTCGCGGGATCTCCACGTGATGCCGAAGGAGACGTTTCGAGAGTGGTGGGGAAAACGGGGAAAAGATAGTGACTGAAGCAGTTACAAATACGGCGCGGGATGCGGTACTGCGTAAGGTGCGGGCGGCCAATGGCGGAGCTTCGGATGCTGCTAAGACAAACGCTGAGTGGAACATGCTGGCTCGCGGATATCGGAAGGCGGGTAGGCTGGGACGCGAGGAACTGCTGGAGCTGCTGGCGGACCGGCTGCGCGACTACGACGCTCGGGTGCTGCGCGCGGCGGAGGGAGATGTCGCGCGATGTGCGGCGGAAATGATGCGGGAGCGGGGGGTGCTGCGCACGGTTGTGCCTGCCGGACTGCAGGCGGAGTGGATGCCGGTCGGCGTGGAGTTCGTGTTGGATGATGAACTCCCGTCGGCGCAATTGGATGCAATCGATGGGGTGATGACCGGGGCTGCGGTAGCAATTGCGGAGACGGGGACTGTGGTCCTGCAGAACGTCGCCGGGCAGGGAAGACGCGCGGCTACTCTGGTTCCGGACTATCACCTATGCGTCGTAAGAGTGTGTGATGTGGTGGAGACCGTGCCTGAGGCGTTTGAGCGCCTCGAGAAAACGTCGGAGTTGGCGACAACGTTCGTTTCGGGACCTTCGGCTACGGCAGACATTGAGATGACGCGGATCAAGGGAGTGCACGGGCCGCGTTTTCTGGATGTAATTCTGGTTGGGTGAGGATGGTACGCGTGGGCGCACGGAAGGTGCAGGCCGTGAGGAGAGACAGGACCAACGCACTCTTGCCGATATCTCAAGATCCAGCTGTCGATCACCCGATTCTCTCGGTCGCTCGGGTGATCGAGTTGAATCTGCGGGTTGTGCAGGTGAAAGATATGTTTTGACAAATGGCAGGACGATGATGCAGTCTTTGAATGTTTCAATAGAGAGTATATTTCTGGAAAGTGCAAACCTGCACTTCGGGCAAGGGATGGGGCGATGGCGAACGATGGGGCAAGTGCGGTAGAGCGACATGCGCAGAAGGTTTGGGATGCCCTCGACGCTTTTCAGATCGAAGTGCCGTCGTGGGGCTTCGCCAATACGGGGACACGGTTCGGCAAGTTTGTGCAGGGCGGGGCGGCAACGACCATCGAGGAGAAGTTCAGCGACGCGGCGCAAGTGAATGCGTTGACCGGCGCAAGTCCTACGGTGGCGCTGCATGTCCTGTGGGACCTGCCAGGCGGCAAGGCGGACGTGCCCGCGATTTTCGGCCTCGAGAAAAAATACGGCGTGAAGTCAGGATCGATCAATCCAAACCTGTTTCAAGAGGCGGAGTACAAGTACGGCTCCATCGCGAATCCGAGTGCGGAAATTCGCGCGAAGGCAATGTCGCACCTGCTGGATTCGGTGAAAATTGGCGAGGAACTGGGGTCGCGTGACGTGTCCTTGTGGATTTCGGATGGGTCGAATTATCCGGGCACGCAGAACATGCGCAAGCGGATCGCGTGGATCGAAGAGGGGCTTAGTGCGATGCATGCTGCACTGGGCGAGCGGCAAAGAATGTTGGTGGAATATAAGCCATTTGAGCCCGCTTTTTATCACACGGACATTGCGGACTGGGGGATGGCGCTCGAGATGGCGCGCCGCGCCGGCCCCAAGGCGAAGGTGCTGATGGATACGGGACACCACTACCAGGGGACCAACATCGAGCAGATTGTGACGTGGCTTCTGCACCTGGGCGAGCTGGGTGGATTTCACTTCAACGACAGGAAGTATGCCGACGATGACCTGACGCTAGGGTCGATCGATCCCTATCAGGTGTTTCGGATCTTCCATGAGATCTTGAGTGCAAGCGCGGAGGAGCGGTCCGGGATCGCGTTCATGATCGACCAAAGCCACAACTTGAAGGGCAAGATCGAGGCCATGGTGCAAACGGTGCTTACTGCGCAGGAGCTGTACGCGAAGGCTGTGCTGGTGGACCGGGAGCGGCTTGCCGGGTTGCAGCAGGAATGCAGGCTGGTGGAGGCGGAAGAGTGCTTCCGGAGTGCGTTCTGGATAGATGTAAGGCCGGTGGTGCGCGAATGGCGCAAGCAACGTGGGCTGCCAGAGGAACCGTTGAGGGCTCTGGCGGAGAGCGGGTATGTCGAGAAGATCACGAAGCAGCGCGAAAGCCGGAACGCGGATCGTGTTTCAAGTTATGCGTGAACAGTGACTGAGCGAATAATCTCGGGCGCCCTATTCTGTACATCCTCAGATGTATTCGCCTTCCGAACTTACGAATCAAAAGCGCAAAGGCAGTGCGCGTTTCTAAGAGCGATTGAAGATTGGGTTGGCATGTCCGGGCTCGGCATAGAAGACGATGCGGTTGCGGCCGGAGGCCTTTGCGGCGTAAAGCGCTTCATCCGCACGGCTGATGATGTCTTCTACCTCGGAGGTGTCGCCGTCGGTCCAGGCTACGCCGAAGCTGGAAGTGACCGGGACGGACTCGGTGAGGTAGGAAAAGGGCTGTGATGAAACTGCGTTCTGCATCTGGTTGAGGCGTGGGACCGAGTCGTCTGGGCCGAGGCCGGGCAGGACGATGAGGAACTCCTCTCCACCGTAGCGTCCGATGAAGTCCGAAGGCCGAATGCTCTCGGCGATGCGCTGTGCGGCGTCCCGAAGGATGACGTCGCCGGCGAGATGGCCGAGCGAGTCGTTGACTTTCTTAAAGTAGTCGATATCGGCGAGAACGACGGCTAGAGGAGTCTGGTCGCGGTGTGCGCGGGCCATCTCCTGCTCAAGAATGTTGAGGATGGCGGGCCGATTCCAGACGCCGGTGAGCGCGTCATGGGTAGCCTGGTGGTGGAGCTCTTCTCGTGCAGAAATGAGTTCAAGTTTTTCGGCTTCGAGTTCGCTGGTGCGCTGCGCGACGAGATGCTCGAGCGTTTGCTGGCGCTTGAGAAGGCGGCGCTCGCGCCATTGCAGAATGAGAAACGATAAACCCAAGGAGAGTGCGGCAAAGAACAAGTAGGACAAGCGGGTGCGCCACCAGGGAGGCCGGATCGCGAGGTCGAAGGAGGCGACGGGGGATTCTGTCTGCCGGTCTGAATCTACGGCCTGCACCTCGAAGCGATAATCTCCTGGCGGCATGGCGGGATAATGGAGGCGGTGCTGGTTGGTTTGGCTCCAGCCAGCTTCAAGGCCGATGAGGCGGTAGCGGAAGTGGATCGAGCCTTGACGCTCGTAGTTGAACGAGGTGAAAGCTACATCGAGTGGGGTTTCGCGGCGCCATCGCGAGACGTTGGTTTGGCCGTCGACACGGAGCGATCGCGCGCCGAAAGTGGCGGACCTGATAGTGACGTTGAGGGGCTGCGCCGAGAAGAGGTGGCCGGGTTTCAAAAGGTGGATTGCGCCTCCGTTTGCGCCAATCCAGATTGAGCCGTCATGGTCGGAGTAAAACGAGCCCTCGTCAATGTCGTTGGAGACGAGTCCGTCGCGCTGGGTGAGCAGGCGCCAGCAAGTTCCGTCGAAAATGCTGACACCAAGGTCGGCGCCGACCCAAAGCCAGCCACGCGGGCCAATGCGGACAAACTGCACGTCTGTGGACGGGATCTCGGGGGTAGTGAAAAGTTTCAGCAGGCGGCCTTGATTCCCGGTGACCTGCACATGCAGAAGGCCGGGCAGTCCGCCTCCGATCCAAAGGGTGCCATCGCTTGCTGAAGCGATGCTTCGAATCTGGCCGTAGAGAAGCTCCTTTTGCAGGGAGATCTCGTCCCAGTGATTGTTTGCCAAGCGGTACAGGTGGTGGTCCGAGACGAACCAGAGGGTGCCGTCGGGAGATTGCGCAGCGTCGGCGAAGCTGTCAGAGGCGAGGCGCGGGTCGCTTATCTTCTCTGCGGCCGCGCTGAGGTCGGGATTTGAGATGACGTAGAGGCCTTCGCGCGACATGATCCAGATGCGATGGGCGGAGTCGTTGAAGATTCTCGCGATGTCGGGAAGTTTGGATTCGACGGTGAACCGGTGCATGCCTGGATCGGAACGCAGGCGGTGGCCGGCGATGTTGAAAAGCCAAATGGCTCCGCTCGGCGACTGCGTGATGCCGGTAGTGGAGGGAAAGGTGGTGGCTGCGGGCAGCCGTACCGGAAATGCGCGCTTCTGGGTCTCGTCGAGCTGTTGCACCTGTTGGTCGTCTGCGAGCCATAGGTTTTTTTGATGGTCGCGGAATATAGACCACAGGATGTTATTGCCTAGGCCTTGCGCGGTAGTCCAGTTCTCCACCTCGCCATAGCCGAGCCAGCGGCGGAGCCCATGGCCGCGTGTGCTGAACCACAGTGAACCGTGCTGGTCGGTAAGGATGGTGCTGATTTCGGTGAAATCGATGCCGTTGGAGCGGTCGAACGTCTGCCAGTGGTCCCGGTCCCAACGTGCGATGCCGATGTTGATCTGGGTTAGTACGCGCCCGTCGCGATCTTGACCCAGCGTGATGATGCCCGAGCCCGCCAATGCTGCAACACTATCTGGCTGGATATCACGCGGGATGAAGCTGGACGCTCCCGGCAGAAGGACACGTATATGTTGGCGGTCGCGGAGCCAAAGCGAGCCGCTGCGGTCCCGGAGAAGATACAGCCAGGGTTCGCTCGGAATACCCTGGGCTTCGCCGAGGACTTCGGTGCGGCCGTTCGCGACATGACAGAGTTGCCGGGCGCAGCCGAACCAGAGTCCGGCGTCGCGATCGACGAAAACATTGTGGATCTGGGAGAGTTCGGGATGGGCGGCGATTTGACGCGGTGTGAAGTAAGGTGCGGCGCTCCAGCTTTCGGCAGAATCGGTGGGCTGGGCGAGCATGAGGGTGCTGCGGCTGACGAAGAGGATATGGTTGGCGTCGATTGAGCCGAGACGTTGCCCTGGGCCGAGTTGGATAGCGCTGGATGTAGCGACGGCATGGAAGCCAGAGCTGGATCGGAAGTAGAGGTGGTCGTTGCTGGCGACCCAGATTCTACCGGAAGCATCCTCATGGAGATCGATGAGGAGGCTTTCTTCGAGGCCGTCTGGGGCTCCGAAGCGGCGGAACTCGGAGCCGTCGTAACGGAACAGGCCGTTCTCGGTCGCGCTCCACAAAAAACCTTCGCGGTCCTGAATCAGCTTGAAGACGTCGCGGTTGTTGAGGCCTTGTTCCTGCTCATAAGCTTGGAAGGTGAACTGTTGCGCAGTGACGCGCACCGGCAGGAGCATCATGAGACAGAGGAGCGGGAGAAAGGGGCGCCAGCCAGGGCTCTGCGTGCGTGTGTCTCGCGTAGTCAAGGTATTCCTCTTGTAGCACAAGGCGGCGGTAATCGAACGCATATGTTCTGTGATGTTTGCGGAGCGCTGACATATACTTCATTCCAATTGCGAAACGCGATAAACCCTGTGCTCACCGCTAAGCGATAGGAGACTATGCCAGTTAGAAAAACCTCAAAACGCCTTTACCTGATTCCCGTGTTGTCGAAGGCGCTGGACATACTCGAGCTGTTACAGGCGGAAAATCAGCCGATGACGCTGGAGGCGATTCACCGTCAGACGAAGATTTCGAAGACCACAGTGTACCGGGTGCTGAAAACGTTTGTGCATCGCGGGTATCTTTCGCAGTCGCCGGATGGGCTTTACCGCCAGGTGACCAGGCCGAAGAAGATGCGCTTCGGGTTTGGGGGCCAGAGCGCGGACATGCCGTTCTCGGTCGAGGTGACTGAAAGCCTGAAGAATGCGGCGGCGACCGTGGGTGTTGACCTGATGATCCTGGACAACCGATATGACGCAGCGACGGCACTGAAGAATGCGGAGCAGTTTGTTGCCAGCAAGGTGGACCTGGTGATCGAGTTTCAGGTGGAGCAGGAGGTCGCGCCGGTCATCGGGGATAAGATCGCCGGCGCCAACATTCCGCTGATTGCGATCGACATTCCACACCCCCACGCGACGTATTTTGGTGTGGATAACTACCGCGTGGGAATTGAGGCCGGGGAGTTGCTGGCAGCGCATGCCACGATTCACTGGGAAGGCAAAATCGATTGGGTGCTTGGGCTAGATCTGCCGGAGGCTGGACAGTTGGTGCAAAGCAGGATGACTGGCGCGTTTGAGGGTGTGCGCAGCGGGCATCCGGAACTGCCGGTGGAAGTCTTCGTAAGGATGGATGGACGAGGGATGCGGGAGCGGAGCAGGAAATTAGTGTCAGACTTTCTGCAGCGGCATCCGAAGGACCGGCGCATTCTGATTGCGGCAGCGACTGACTCGAGCGCACTCGGTGCCGTGGATGCGGTGCGCGAGCAGAAGCGAGATAAGCATGTAGTGATTGTTGGACAAGACTGTATTGCGGAGGCGGTACAGGAGATGCGGCGAGAGCGGTCGCCGATGATCGGGTCGGTGTCGCATGAGACCAGCTCCTACGGACCGAGTCTGATCCATCTTGGGTTGTCGCTGTTGCGTGGGCAGACGGTACCTCCCTATAACTACGTCGCGCACCGGATGGTAACGCGCGAGTCGTTGCTGTAGATAACGGGAGCTGCGGCACCAGACTCGTCGGTCGATGACGCTACTTCGGACAATCGGCATCGTGCTGATTCTCGTTGGGTGTGATGTGAAGTGACATGAAAGAAAATGAGACGCTCTGTTTCACTAAAGGAATAGTTGCCGTATTGGTCTCGACTGTGGAATGATGGTCGAGGCCAATCTTGGACCTACACCCTTGGGAGATCGACATGACAGCACAGAGTGGGCTTCGCTTTCTGGATGACCGTTGGGAGGATGCGGTTGCGGCAAAGCTGGACGGACCGGAGCTGCTGCGGTATCGGTCGAACCTGCTGGGTTCCGATCTCAGGATTACTAACTTTGGTGGAGGCAACACCAGCTCCAAGCTGGAGCAGGCCGATCCGCTCGATGGGAAATCCAAACAGATTCTTTGGGTGAAGGGAAGCGGGGGCGACCTCGGAAGCATCAAGCGGGCTGGTTTTGCGACTCTGTATCTGGAGAAGCTGCTGACGCTCGAGAATGCATATCGCGGAGTGGAACTGGAAGACGCCATGGTGGAGATGTATCCACTGTGTACGTTTGGGAATAACCCGGTGGCCGCTTCGATCGATACACCGCTCCATGGATTTCTGCCGTTTCCGCATGTAGACCATCTTCATCCCGACTGGGGCATCGCGCTCGCCGCATCCGCCAACGGGAAGATCAAGATGGAGCAGTTCAATGAGGAGTTTGGCCACAGGCTGGCGTGGCTGCCCTGGCAGAGGCCCGGCTTCGAGCTTGGCATGATGTTGAAGAAGATTGTGGAACAGACGCCGGGGTGCGACGGCGTGGTCCTGGGGGGGCACGGACTGTTCACGTGGGGTAATACGCAGCGTGAAAGTTATCTGAACACGATCACGATCATCGACCAGCTTGGGCAGTTCATCGAGCGGCACGCCGAAGCGGCAGGGCACAGGCATTTCGGTGGAGCAAGAGTTACGACCCGGGACGATCGCGCGGAGATTGCGGTTTCGCTTATGCCGTACCTTCGCGGCGCAGTGTCGCGAAAGCAGCGGTGGATTGGGAGCTACTCGGATGCGCAGGCGGTGCTGGACTTTGTGAACTCGGAAAACGCCGAGAAGCTGGCGCATCTGGGAACGAGCTGCCCAGACCACTTTATCCGCACAAAGATTCGGCCGATGTTTATCAAGTGGAATCCTGCGGGCGAGGCAGCTGAGTTGAAGGAGTTGATTGAGACCGCGCTTGAAACCTACCGGGCGGAGTATGCCGATTACTACAAAAAGCATGCGCTCAAAGATTCGCCGGCGTTGCGGGATGCGAGTCCTACTGTGGTGCTGGTCCCTGGTGTAGGGATGTTCAGCTTCGGAAAGAACAAGACGGAGTCACGGATTACCGGAGAGTTCTACATCAATGCGATCGGCGTCATGCAGGGTGCGGGCGCGCTCGGCGCGGGCGTAGAGTGCAAGGACATTCCGCAGGCTGGGCCCGCTGCTTCGGCAGGTCTGTTCACGGTGCATCAAAATTATGTGGCACTGCCGCCCAGCGAGGCGTTCCGGATTGAATATTGGAAGCTTGAGGAGGCAAAGATACGCCGCCAACCGCCGGAGAAGGAACTGAGCCGCAGGATTGCGTTGGTGGTGGGTGGAGGAAGCGGGATTGGACGGGAGGTGGCGCTGCTTGCGGCCGAGCGCGGAGCGCACGTGATGGTGGCGGACCGCGATTTAAAGGGCGCCGAGGCGGTAGCGGGGGAGATCGGGGCGGCGGTTGGCAAAGAAGCGGTGAGCTGGACCAGCATCGACATCCGCGACCGGAAGGCGATCAAGGCCGCCCTCGAGGCCACAGTAAAGCAGTTTGGCGGCATCGATATTCTTATCAATACGGCGGCCCTGTTTCCTTCTTCACCGGACGGCACTATTAGCGATGCGCAGTGGGCGTTGACGCTGGAGGTGAACGTTACGGCAAATTATTTGCTGACGGACGAGGCTTCGAAGATTTTCGGGGAGCAGGGGATCGATGGGAGTGTGGTGCTGACCAGTTCTGCAAACGCGGTGGTGGCAAAGCGTGGCAGTGAGGCGTATGACGTAAGCAAAGCTGCGTTGAGCCATCTGGTTCGCGAACTGGCGGTTTCACTTGCGCCGAGGGTGCGTGTGAATGGGATCAGTCCGGCGACCGTGGTGAAGGGTTCGACGATGTTTCCGCGTGACCGTGTGATTGCATCGTTGAAGAAGTACAAGCTGCCCTTTGAAGAGACAATGAACGCCGACGAGCTGCGGAATGTGCTGGCACAGTTCTATGCAACGCGCACATTGACGCATCAGCCGATCGATCCGAAAGACTGCGCGCAGGCGATTATGTTCCTTGCTGGGCCATTGGCGCGTTGCACAACGGGACACCTGATTCCGGTGGATGGCGGTCTGACAGAAGCTTACCTGCGATAGGAGCCAGACGATGAGTGCTGCGCCTGGCCTCAAGCGCGTACCTGCGGATAAGCGGGCGTTGGTGGCGGTGGACCTTGGAGCGGAGAGCTGCCGGGTGTCGCTGCTCCGTTGGGGTATGGGGCGGGGCACGATCTCATTGGTGCACCGGTTTGCGAATGCTCCGCGCGAGACTGAAGTCGGGCTGTGCTGGGACCTCGCGATGATTGAGGAGGGGCTTGAGTTTGGGCTTCGGCAGTGCGCTGCGATTGCGGAAGAGGGCGTGCGTTCTATCGCGGTGGATGGGTGGGCTGTGGACTATGTGCGGGTGGATGCGTCCGGCCGTGCTTTGACCGATCCGTTCTGCTATCGCGATGAGCGAACGCTCGAAGCAGAGCGAGCGCTGCATCAAAGGATTGCGCCGGAGCATATGCGCGAGCTTACAGGCGTCCAGTTGATGCGGATCAATACGTTGTATCAGATGTATGCGGACAGGCTGCATGGACTGCCCATGGGAGAAGGCTGGATGAATCTCCCGGAGTACGTATTGTCTCGTTGGGGCGGTTCGCGTGTGGCCGAGCAGACGAATGCCTCGCACACGCAGATGCTCGCACTGGGCGAGAAGCATTGGTGCAGGGACATCTTTGCGGCGGCGGGATTCGAGATAGCGTCAGCGCCCAAGGTCGTTCCTCCAGGGACCCAGGTCGGAAGGTTACGTGGGCCGCTGACGGAACTGCCTGTCCTGCGGGACGCCGTGCTTATTGCGCCCGCGTGCCATGATACGGCTTCAGCAATCGCGGGCATTCCCGCCGTGGGTGACGACTGGGCGTATATCAGCTCAGGCACATGGTCGCTGGTGGGGACGGTGCTGGATCAACCGAACAACAGTCGGGCTGCGGCACAGGAGAACTTCACCAATCTCGGTGCCGCGGGAGGTCGCATCTGCTTTCATAAAAATGTGAATGGGATGTGGCTGATACGGCAGTGCATTGAAAGCTGGAGCCTGGAGGGAAGGTATTGGACAGCTGCAGAACTGGTGGAAGAGGCGCAAAAAGTGGCAAGGCCGGAAGTGCTTTTGGATGTCGACGATCCGGATCTGCTGTTGGCGGGCGGGATGCTGAAGAGGATCAATGCGCAGCGGAGGCGAAGGGGGTTGGAGGTACTGGATGAAGATGTGGAAGCCGCTCCGGTATTTGCGAATCTGATTTTTCATAGCCTGGCGGCGCGGTATGCGGAGATTCTGCGCCGGGTGGCGCTGCATAGTGGGAAGAAGCTGAAGCGGGTGTTTGTGGTCGGTGGCGGAAGTCAGAATGAGTTTTTGAATCGGCTCACGGCAGAGGCCACGGGGCTCGAGGTATTGCGCGGCGCGTCCGAAAGTTCCACGGTAGGGAATTTCGCGGTGCAACTTGCAGTGCTGGAAGATGGAAGTGACGCCGTGACGGGGGCCCATGCAGAGCAGGTCTCGAGATGGGCGGCGATGCTGGTAGGTGCTCTGTAGGTATGGACGCTAAGGTTGCCGTTGCTCGCAGCACATCGCTGCGTGGTAGGCTTTGCTTGCATGTCTTCTCCTACCTTTGACCTGGTTGCTTCTGCCTCTGCGGAGATGGTCCGCGAAGGTTTCCATCCTGATTTTCCCGACGGCAGCGACGCACAGGTTGCGCTCATTCGTGCGAAGGCGGCGGTGGCGCCTGGAGCAAACGTGCAAGATCTGCGCGGTCTGCTGTGGTCTTCAATCGACAACGATACGTCGCGCGACCTCGATCAGATTGAGGTCGCCGAGCGCGTGGGTGATGGCATTCGGGTGCAGGTGGGTGTGGCGGATGTGTCCGATGCGGTGGTCAAAGATAGCCCATTGGATAGGCATGCCGCCGAGCAGACCCAGACGGTGTATACCGCGATGAGGAATTTTTCCATGCTGCCGGTAGAGCTTTCAACGGACCTGACTTCGCTCAATGAGAACAATGTCCGGGCAGCGGTGGTGGTGGAGTTTGTCGTAGACGCCGATGGCGCGCTGACCAAGACTGCGATCTACAGGGCGGTGGTAGAGAACAAGGCGCAGCTTGCGTATAGCCGCGTGGGGCCATGGCTCGAGGGCAAGGGTGCGGCGGATGCAAAGGTGTCGGCCTCGGCCGGCCTGCAGGCACAGTTGCGGTTGCAGGATGAGGCCGCGGTGAGGCTGAAGGCGCATCGGGTGAAGCTTGGGGCGTTGGAGTTCAGCCGGGCGGAGGCGGACCCGGTGGTGGTGGATGGGAAGGTGCAGTCGTTTGGGACGGCGTTTCATAACCGGGCGAGCGACCTGATCGAAGAGCTGATGGTTGCGGCGAACGAGACCATGGCTCGCACACTGCGGGAAGCGAAGCGGTCGTGCATACGGCGTGTGGTGCGGTCCCCGGAGCGTTGGGCGAGGATTGTGGAGCTGGTGGGGCGGCATGGGACGACCTTGCCGGCGCAGCCTGACTCTGGCGCGTTGAATGCATTTCTGCAGGCGCAGCGGGCGGCGGATGCCGTGCACTATCCTGATCTTTCGTTGGCGATTATCAAGCTGATGGGGCCGGGGGAGTATGTGCTGGCGCGCGGGGACGATACGGAGCAGCAGGGGCATTTCGGGCTGGCGGCGCAGGACTATTCGCACTCAACGGCACCGAACCGGCGATTTGTGGACCTGGTGACGCAGCGGGTGGTGAAGGCGATGCTGGCTAATGAAGCTGCACCGTATTCCGACGACGAACTGGCAGCCATTGCGGCGCATTGCAACGACCGGGATTCGGCCGCTAGGAAGGTCGAGCGGACGATGGTCAAGCGGGTGGCGGCGGTCGCGCTTGCCGGGAGCGTGGGCAAGAGCTTCCACGGCGTGATCACCGGGGCTAACGATAAGGGGACGTATGTGCGGGTATTCGATCCACCGGTCGAGGGAAAAGTGGTGCGTGGGGCCAATGGGCTGGACGTCGGAGATGTGGTGGATGTGACGCTGGTCCATACCGACCCGCAACATGCCTTTATCGACTTTGCGCATGGGTGAGGTTGGGTGCCCCCCCGCTAAACGTTCACGCAAAGTCTTTCGAACAAAAAAGGCTTAAGCCCAGCGTGCTCAACCCGCCTTGTAAACAAGCTCTGCCACCGTTCTGGTTTGCGACCTCACTCGAACGGCGCACGCTCCGACCCGCCGCCTCAGCATCATCAAAGCCCCGCGCCGACTTTCTGGAACACGGCGGACCAGTCCACCCGTCATCGGAGCCACTGGTGCCGCCGGACCGCACGAGCTCACCACGGGAACAGGTACTCCCCTCACAACACAAAAAGCCCACGCCAAAGCGGAAGGCCCTTGTGCTGTCACAAGCCGAACCACACCTTACGCAGGTTGTAGCGAAGGATGCCGCTCCGGCGCAGCGTAGGACCGCATCAGACGCGCATCCGGAGCAGCCTGCAGGCTGAACCGATCCACCTGTTGTTCGAGCGTCACCGCCGTCGTGCGCAGCATCTCGATCCCTGCCGTGGTCGTCGCCATCTCCGTCAAGTTGTCGTGGCTTAGAGAATGAATCGCGTCCAGGCTCGCGCTCGACTGGTCCGCCGCCACCGTCTGCTGAGAAGCCGCAATCGCGATCTGCGTAATCATCCGGTCCACCCGCTCGGCCATGCCGATAATGCGTTCGAGCGCCTCGCCCGCCTGCGTCGTCGTCAACACGCCTTGCTGCACCGTGCCCGTGCCGCTCTCCATGCTCGCAATCGCGGTCCGCGTACGATCCTGGATACCTTGGATCATGTTCGCAATCTCGCCCGTAGCCTGTGCCGTGCTCTCTGCCAGCCGCCGCACCTCGCCCGCTACCACGGCAAATCCACGTCCCTGGTCTCCCGCACGCGCCGCTTCGATCGCAGCATTCAATGCCAGCAGGTTCGTCTTCCGCGCAATCTCATCGATCACCGTCACAATCTGGCTGATCCGCCGCGAATCATCGCCCAGCAGCCCCACCGTCACCGACGTATCGCTCACCGCCGTCGCAATCGAATGCATGCTGCCCAGTACCTGTTTCACAATCGTGCCGCCCTCACGCGCCGTCTCCGCCGCGCTGCGTGCCGTCTCCGCCGCCGACTGCGTGTGCCGCGACACCTCCGCGATTGAAGCCGACATCTCCTGCATCGCCGTCGCCGCTTGCTGTGTCTGCTGGCTCTGCTGATCCATCCGGCGATGAATCTGGTCGCTCGCCGAACGCATCGAAGCCGCGCTTCCGGTCAGCGACCCCGCCGTATGGGCCACCGTCCCGATGATCCCCGCCAGGTTGGTCTGCATCTTCTGCATCGCCTCGGCCAGCGCCCCGATCTGATCTTCACTCTGCAACTCCAGCGGCGCACCCGTCAGGTCTCCTTCGGCAATCGCATTGGCCCGCTCCGCCACACGTGTCACCCCGCTGGTGATCCTCCGCGCCAGCAGCACCGAAAAGCATCCACCCACAAGCGCGCCCAGGATCGTCGCCAGCCACAACGTCATCACCGTCAAGCGGTTGGCATGACGCAAGCGGCCAAGGTCCTCATTGGTCTGCGACATCTGCGACTGCGCCATATCCGTCACGTTCTCGAACATCGTCCGTTCCAGCGGCAGGATCTGTTTCTGCAACGTGTCATACGCCTCTGCCGTACCCTGCGGCGTCTTTGATTCGTTGAGCACCTCCACCTTTTCCTCGAGCGGCTTCAAGCTCATAAGGCCAGACTCAAGCGCTGCCAGCCGTGGCCCATCTGCCCCCAGGTCGAAGTGCGAGCTCTCCTCTCGCAGTTTCGCAATCGAGCCCTCCGCCTGCACAAACTGATCCGCCCGCGCCTTCCGGTACGCCGCCGAAGAAACCGGATCGATCCCGAACAGCATGTACGATTCCAGCGCCCGGATCGTGTCGGTAAAGTGCGACCGCACATCGCTGCTCCCCGTGATCAGTGGAAGCCGGTTGGTGATAATCACGTCCGACAGATGGTTCGCCTCTGCGATACGCACATGCGCCGTGTAGGCGCTCAGAAACATGGCGGCCACCAGAAGGCCGGTGCTTAGACCAAGCTTTGATTCAAGTTTCATGATGATCCTTGGGACAATCGTTAGATCCGCTCTCTGCGGGGTGCTGGACGGTTCGGAACGGCAATGCCGTCTGTGTCTACTGTGCGTTGAAGTTCACTTCGATCTCCGACTCCGAAGGGGTCGGGTTCGGCGCAAAATGCCAGTGACTCACCGCATCCTGGGCCGCCGGCGCCAGCAGCGCATGGCCGGACTCCACCTTGGTGGCAGACACACTCCCGTCCGGTTGAATCGTCACCAGCAGCACCACCCTGCCGCTTACGTGCATCCGCCGCGCAAGCTCAGGAAACTGGGGTTGAACACGGGAGACGATAGCGCGATGGATATTATCCGCCGACGCCGTGCCTGCGCATAGGGCAACGCCTCCTACCAGCAGAAAGAAACGCGAAAGACGATCTTGAATGGCCACGAGAAACCTCCGGTTACAGAGGTTGTATCGGCCCATCCTCCCCAGGCTTTAGCGAACCCCCGCCGCCGCCGGCGCAATCTCCTCAAACGTCAGGTTCTCCGCCGCGCTCCCCGTGCGCTGCTTCCAGTCCAGAAACAGCTTCCCATAGCTGTCCGTCAGACAGGCGGCCGGATCGATCCCCAGCTCCTCAAGCGTCTGGTCAATCCACGCCGTCGGACCTTCGAGCTCCGCGTAGTTCCCGATCGCCGTCTCATCGATCACCAGATGCCTGGCCGCGCCCGAGTCTCCCTCCACCCCGCGGCTCCACTCCGTCCTGAACTTGTCATACACAAACACCGGCACATACCCCAGCTGCCGAAAAATCTCCGCCATCGCCCCGCTCTCGGCCACGGTCGTCTCAGTCTCTACCCGGATCTTGTACCGCGTCGTATCCACAGGCTCGCCCGCCTCCCGCTCCGGTGGACGCTTATGGGTCACCGTACACACCCCGCCATAGTCCCGAATCCGAAGCACCTGCCGCCGTCCCCGAAGCTCCCGTCCCGCCGTATCGTAAAGCGTATTGTGCTCAAACGTCCGCGCCGTCTGCAGCAGAAAACCCAGCCCCGGCAGCTGCCTTTGAAGAGCCTCTGGATTCGCAACCGGAAACTTCAGTTCAATCTCAGCATTCTGCATAGGCGGAGTATACGTTTTCCCTCCGGTGCAAAACCGGCCATTATCTCGCCCGCGCCGCTTTTTCCAGACGATCCCGGATCGCCGCACCCAGCCCCTCGCCCTCCGGCAAAGGACACACAATCGCCTCCACCCCGCGCCCATCCAGCTCGCGCATCCCCGCAAACAGCCCCGCCGCCAACCCCGCCGCATCCCCCACCCGTCCCCAACGAAACACCTCCGCTCCCTCCGCACTCCATCCCCCCGGAAGCATCACGCCCACCCGCTCCCCTGCTTCTGCCAGCTCCCGCACCTTTCCCCGCAACTCCTCCTCAGACCCCACCAGCTCCAGCCGAGCCCGCGGCGCATAATGCCGCATCCCTACCCCAGGCGAAGGCAGCGCTTCCGGCCGTTCCGCGCTTCCCCCCGACACAAACATCTCCACCGGCCCGCCCACCGACTCGAGCATCGCCGCCGTCACCGCCCCCGGACGATACACCACCATCGGCCTCCGCCCCGGGTCCACCACCGTAGACTCCACCCCTACCTCCGCCGCTCCCCCATCCAGCACCGCATCGATGCGCCCATCCAAATCTTGGAGCACATGTGCCGCCGTCGTCGGGCTCGTCCGGCCAAACCGGTTCGCACTCGGCGCCGCCACCGGAACGCCCGCCGCCTCAATCAACGCCCGCGCCAACTCATGCGCCGGCATCCGCACTCCCACCAGCGGCCGTCCTGCCGTCACCGCATCCGGAACCTCCGCCGTCCGCCTCAACAACAACGTCAGCGGCCCCGGCCAGAACGCCTCCATCAGCCGCTCTGCTTCCACGGTCACCTCGGCCACCCGTCCCAGCATCTCTCGCCCACTCACATGCACAATCAGCGGGTCCCAGTCCGGCCTCTCCTTCGCCGCAAAAATTCGCGCCACCGCTTGAGCATCCAGCGCATTCGCACCCAGCCCATACACCGTCTCCGTAGGGAACGCCACCAGCCCGCCGCCGCGCAGAATCTCCGCCGCCCGCCCAACCTCTTCTGCCCCGAGCCGTTCCGTAATCACCGCGCCTCCAGCCCCCCCGCAAACGCATCCAGCGAAAGGCTGCGCAGCAGGTTCCGCCGCATCCCGCTCTGCACCTGGTCCAGCCCCCGCGAAGCCCGCTCAATCCACGCAAAATCCAGCACCCCACCCAGCTTGTCCAGCTCCGCCCGCAGGTCCGTATTCCGCACCAGCTCCGGCGTCCCCGCACCCAGCAGCAGCAGGTCTTCCAGCAGAAGCGCAAGCACGCGCAGCAGCGCCGACGTCTTCCCCTGCCCCTCCGCCCCCGCGCGGTAGGTCTCCGTCATCTTGAACAGCGCCGTATGGTCCGGCTCCGCAGCCGCATTCCGCAGCAGAAGCAACGCATCCGCCCGCGCCGCCAGATATCCCTCCAGCTCAAAGCCCAGCGCCTTGCCCGCCGCCCCCTGCGCCAGCCGCGCAATCAGCCCCCGCTGCTTCGGAGTCACCTCCGGCCTCCGGTCCGCCAGCAGCATCTCGATCTCCTCCACCGGCAACGCGCCCAGACGCACGTTCGCGCACCGCGACCGGATCGTCGGCAGAAGCTCTCCAGGATTCTCCGCCAGGATCATGATGTGGACCGTATCCGGCGGCTCCTCCAGCAGCTTCAGCAGGGAATTGGCCGCCTCCTTCATGAAGTTCGCCGCCGTCAGAATAAAAATCTTCTTCGGCCCCTCGCTCGGCAGGTAGTGCGACCGTTGAATCATCGTCCGCACCTGCCCCAGCTTGATCAGCAACTGCGGCGGGTCCGGAGGCACAATCAAAACATCGGGATGCGGCTGTACCAGCACCCGCGTCTCCTTCTTATCCACCTCGCGCAGCTCCTCCCGCGCCGCCACCGCCTTGTCCACCTCCTCTTCCAGGTCCGCCGCCGAAGCAATCCTCAAGCAGTTGTGACACACCCCGCAAAAGCTCGCCAGCGACTGCCCATTCGACCACAGATCCCGCGGCTGCCTCTCGCACTCCACCGCCATCGCCAGCATCAACGCCAGCGTATATTTCCCCGATCCACTCGCCCCGCTCAAAATCAACGAGTGCGGCAAACGCCCCGCCGCCACCGCCGTCCGCAGATGCTCCACCGCCCCCGCATTGCCCAGAAAATCATTGAACGTCGCCGGAAGCCCCATCCCCCCATGATACGTCTTCCCCCTCGCCGGTCTTCCGCCCATCCCAACGCCCACGAACTCCGCCTTGGCCGGTTTTCTCCCCACCCTACCAAACGCCCCTGGACCGGTTTTCGCTCCACTCCACCGCACCAAGAACTCCGCCTAGCCCGAGCACCGGGTGCCCCATATCTCGATTCTGAGATGTGGGCCTCGAGCGAACCGGGGTCCCCGGCGACCGCTTTTGCTCGTTGGGGTGGAGAAGTGAGATCGCTTTTGCCGCACCCCGAAACTCCGCCGTGGCCGAGCACCGGGTGCCCCATATCTCGATGTTGAGATGTGGGCATCTCGCGAAGCGAGACCGCTTTTGCTCGTTGGTTTAGAGAAGCGAGACCGCCTTCCACATTCGCAACAGACCCACACCACCGCCGCCGTCCGGTATCTCCCCGTCGCCACTTCCTGCAACAACGAATCCGGCAACACCGTAGGATTCGTCCCAAACCACCGCACCAACAACCTCGCCCTGCCCGAGCACCGGGTGCCCCATATCTCGATTTTGAGATGTGGGCATCTCGCGAAGCGAGACCGCTTTTGCTCGTTGGGTTGGAGAAGCGAGACCGCCTTCCACATTCGCAAACAGCCCCATGCCACCGCCGCAGTACTCAGAAACGCCGGACATCCTCCCCCCGCCCCTCAATACAGCAACACCGCCACGTGATACGTCGTAAACGCCCCACCCTGCTGCCCCGCACAAACCCCCACCGCCGCCGTCCCGTATCTTCCCGTCGCCACTTCCTGCAACAACGCATCCGGCAACACCGTAGGATTCGCCCCATCCCACTGCACCACAAGCTTCGGCTGGCCGACCGCACCCTTGGTCATCCCGCACGTCCTTCGGGCATCTTCCTGCAACCCCTCGGCGGCCGCTCCAACACCCCGCGCCTGCAGCTCCCGCACCACCGTGTCCTGGATATCCCGA
>JALYVA010000054.1 GCA_030853485.1 Acidobacteriota bacterium | reverse complement strand
CCCCCCCCCCCCCCCCCCCTTACCTGCGTGTAAGTCGTTTGCTTTTAACACGTTAGCGCAGGTAGTGCGCGCCAAATTCGTCCAAGCAAAGGGGTTACAGGCAAATTCGTGCAAACAAAGGGTTTACCCCGATATTTATCGCTTAAGCGGAAAAGCTCCGGCTGGGTGGCCGGAGCTTTTCTACTTCTACTTCTATTATACACGTTCATCAAAACTACTACGCCACGCTTAAGTCTATCAATCCATGGAACATAGTGCGTGAGGGGGCTTGACAAGATTTTCCTGTGGAAAACTTTTGGACGAATGGGCAGCACGGAGAAAGGCGGAAGGCGGTCCCGCTCTCGCGCGATGCCCACATCTCAACATCGAGATATGGGGCACCCGGACTTTTTCTTCGGATGGGTGGGGGCCTTGGATGAGTGCGGTCCGGGTGGGGAACGGTCGTGCGGAAAGCGGTCTCTCTCTCTCGCTCGATGCCCAGATCTCAAAACTGGGATACGGGGCACCGGGGCCGCGGCGGATTGGTATCATCACCTGTTCGCAAGAGAGAGGTAGACGCTGGGTCCGGCAAAAGAGAAGCCCGCCTTGGAGGCGGGCTTATTACAGGCGCTAAGCCGGGAAAGACCCTAAGATCGATCGTGGTTGTTCCGGACGTTGTCGAGTTTTTCATTCACAGAGTCGCGCACATGCTCGGCGGCCGACGTGATCTTGTTGCGCGCGTGGTCGGCCGAATTTTCGGCGCGATACTTGACGTCTTCGCCCTCAGCGCGAGCGCCTGCGGCATGGTCGTCGCGGACGGTCTGGGCGGTGTCTTTGGCGTTGCCCCAGGTCTCTTTGGCAGCGCCTTTGACCTGATCGGCCACACCGGAGTTGGCAAGGTGCTGGTTCCCAACTGCTTCGCCGACGGACTGCTTGATTTTGCCGGCGACCTGGTCGAACTTTCCTTCTACGTTTTCCTTGTTCATGGTCTTACTCCTTACGGGGTGAAGCGGGGGAGGGCTGGGTTGGGTTGAGTTTGAAGGTCAGACTGCACGTCTACCGGACATCAGGTTGAAGATCAGGACGATGATGGCAAGGACAAGCAGGATGTGGATCCAGCCGCCCAAGGTGTAGCTGCTCACGAGGCCAACGATCCAAAGTATGAAAAGGATGATGGTGATTGTCCAAAGCATGGTCGTTCTCCTGACGATTGCCGGTTTAGATACCCGGTTCGCGATAGTGTGTTACGAGCAACAGCGCCTTCCTGTGGTAAGTTGCCTGCGGGGTCGGGGGGGTTGCCGGGCGGAGAATAAAATATGAACGAGGCATCAACGCGAGGGCGGGGGGAACCGGAGTGAAAGTCGCTATTCAAGGGGAATTGGGTTCAAACAGCCATATGGCGGCGTTAGCGATGCTGCATGCGACCGAAGTGCTGGAGATTGTGCCGTGTACGGTGTCTGCGCAGGTGTTGGGGAAGGTCCTGGAACGAGAGGTGGACCGGGCCGTGCTTCCGATTGAAAACAGCCTGCATGGATCGGTTGCCGAGCACTACGATCTGCTGTTGGAGATGCCGGTGCGGATTGAACGGGAGAGCCAGATGCGGATACGGCACAACGTGATTGCGAGGCCGGGGGTGGGCTTCGGGGAGATTCGCCGGGTGATGTCGCATCCCGTGGCACTGTCGCAGTGCAGGCGGTTTCTGGGGGCGCATCCGGAGCTTGAAGTGGTGCCGTTCTACGATACGGCCGGGAGCGTGAAGCATCTGATGGAAGCTGGTTTAGGAGATGTGGCAGGAATTGCCCCGGAACTGGCGGCCAGACAATATGGAGCTCATGTATTGCTGGCGGGCGTCGAAGATCATGCGGAGAACTTCACGCGGTTTCACCTGATTGGGCGCGATGATGTGCCCGAAGATACAGAACTCCAAGCCCTCGCCGATAAGATGAGTGTCGCGTTTGCGATCGACCACCGCCCCGGAACGCTGGTGGCCGCGCTCGAGCGTCTGGCTGAGGCCGGAGTGAACCTGACGAAGATCGAATCAAGACCGGTGCCGGGAAGCCCGTGGGAGTATGTGTTTTACGTGGATGTTCGCTTCGACGCGGAGAAAACTGCGGATATGGCGCTTAGGGCGTTGCGTGCGCACTGCCGCATGGTGAAGGTGCTGGGGCGGTATCGGGCTGCTTAGCGGGATGGCATGTTGGTTGAAGTTGGTCAGTCGGAAAGCGGGGCGGTCTCGCTTCGCACGAGGCCCACATCTCAACTTCGAGATATGGGGCACCACAGGTTTTGGGATCATCCTCTGATCGTTTGCTGATGGCCAGGGAGTTGAGGCCGATGACGGATTGGCAAGGGTAGAGCGATTTGCGACCGGATCGAGACCTGCTGCATCGAATAGATGATAATTTGATAGAGGTACACTCAATGCCAAGCGATTTTGTCAGTGTTATTCAGCCCACAGCGAAAAATCATGAGGGCTCAGCGGAGGCCAGCACGTCGCGCCGACCTGCGCCTGTGCTTCCTGTTCGAGATACGGTTCTGTTTCCTCATGCGGTGCTGCCTCTGACGGTGGGGCGCGAGAGCTCGATACAGCTGATCCAATCGCTGGGCGAGGAGAAGACGATTCTTGTGGTGGCGCAGCGGGACGCTCGGCAGGACTCGCCCGAGGCAGCGGACCTGTATGCGATCGGTACGCGGGCGACGGTGCATAAAGTGGTCAAGATGCCGAACCAGAGCCTGTTTGTGTTCACCGAAGGAAATGAGCGTGTGCACCTGGGCGAGTTTGCACAGACAACGCCTTTCATGACGGCCGAATATGAGCCTATTCCGGATGTTGAGCCGGGCAAGACGCCGGAGGCCGAGGCTCTTGAGCGGAATGTGGTGAGCCAGTTTCAGCAGATTGTGACCTCTTCGCCTACGCTGAGCGACGACCTGCAGACGATTGCGATCAATATCGATGAGCCCGGGCGGCTGGGGGATTTTATTGCTTCGTCGCTGCCGTTTTTGAGCACGACCGACAAGCAGGAGCTGCTCGAGATGCCGGACGTGTCGGCGCGCCTGGAACGGATCAACAAGCACCTGGCCAAGGAGCTTGAGGTACAGCAGCTGCGCAACAAGATTCAAAGCGAAGTGCAGGATTCGGTGCAGTCTTCGCAGCGCGACTACTACCTGCGCGAGCAGTTGAAGGCGATCCAGAAGGAGCTGGGCGATGTGGACGATACCCAGAAGGACATTGCCGAGCTGAAGGAAAAGATTGAAAACGCGGGCATGCCGGATGAGGTGAAGAAGGACGCGCTGAAGGAGCTGGGTCGCCTGAGCCGGATGAATCCTGCGGCCGCGGACTATTCGCTGACGCGCAATTATGTCGAGTGGCTGGCGGTGCTGCCGTGGTCGAAGACCTCTTCGGGCGAGGTGGACATCTTGAAGGCCAAGGCGATTCTCGATGAGGACCACTACGGTTTGAAGAAGGTGAAGGACCGGATTCTCGACTATCTTTCGGTGCGGCGTTTGAAGCCGGATATGAAGGGTCCGATTCTGTGCTTTGTCGGACCTCCGGGAGTGGGTAAGACCTCGCTGGGACGTTCGATTGCGAAGGCGCTCGACCGGAAATTTTCGCGCATCTCGCTGGGCGGTATGCATGACGAGGCGGAGATCCGCGGGCATCGCCGGACCTACATCGGCGCGCTACCGGGGCAGATTATTCAGCATCTGAAGCGCGTTGAGGTGAAGGACCCGGTGTTCATGCTGGACGAGATCGACAAGCTGGGCCGTGACTTTCGGGGAGATCCTGCGAGTGCGCTTTTGGAGACGTTGGACCCGGAGCAGAACAACACGTTTCGCGACAACTATCTCGACCAGCCGTTCGATCTGAGCAAGGTGCTGTTTATCTGCACGGCGAACCAGCTGGACACGATTCCGGGGCCGCTGCTCGATCGCATGGAGATCATTGAGCTGACCGGATATACGGAAGAGGAGAAGGTGAACATTGCGATTAAATACCTTATTCCGCGGCAGATTACAGAGAATGGCATCACCGACGAGCAGATCGAGTTTCCCAGGGACAGCGTGCATTTGATTGCGCGACACTACACGCGGGAGGCTGGAGTTCGCAAGCTCGAGCAGCAGGTGGGCACCGTATGCCGCAAAGTCGCGCGCAAGATTGCGGAAGGGCAGACGGAGAAGATCGTGATTACGCCGGAGGTGGTGCATGAGTTCCTTGGAGGGATCAAGGTGCGCGTGGACACGGAGATTGCCGAACGTACCAAGCGTGCGGGCGTTGCGGTTGGCCTGGCGTGGACTCCTGCGGGAGGCGATGTGTTGTTCATCGAAGCGAACCGGATGAAGGGTAAAGGCGGCTTCACGATCACCGGGCAGATTGGAGACGTGATGAAGGAAAGCATGCAGGCCGCGCTGACGTGGGTGCGTTCGAATGCCGCGTCGTTAGGGCTTGATGAGGATTTTACGAAGGAGATGGACCTGCATATCCATGTGCCTGCGGGAGCGATTCCGAAGGATGGGCCTTCGGCTGGCGTGACGATGGCGACGGCGCTGGTGAGCCTGCTGACGAATACGCCGGTACATCCTCTGACGGCGATGACAGGGGAGATTACGTTGAGCGGCAATGTGCTGCCGGTGGGCGGGATCAAGGAGAAGTTCCTTGCGGCGCGGCGTGCGGGGGTTCGCGACATTATTCTGCCGGAAGAAAACCGGGTGGATGTTCTGGAGGACCTGCTGCCGGAGCAGCTTGCCGGGGTGACGATTCATTATGCGCGGCGCATCGAAGATGTGTTGGCAATTGCGTTGCCCGAGGCGCTGAAGCCGAAGGTGCTGGCAGAGGTTCTGGAGCACGAGCCGGAGCCGACGCAGGTGCTGGCGGGGGCGCAGGCGTAAGAAGGCCCGTCGTTCATGGAATGAGATGGAGTGATTCTGAACGAAGCGCAGCGAAGTGAAGAATCCAGAGGGT
>JALYVA010000183.1 GCA_030853485.1 Acidobacteriota bacterium | reverse complement strand
CGGTGGTCGTGGAGCAACGCCGCCGCAATACAGCGGGGGACCGACCGGATATCGGCTGATGTTGAAGCGCCAGGAGATGGGTGAGAATATGTTTCCGCCGGCAGAGACGGAAGCGGTGATTAGTATGTTGACGGCGGCCCACCCAGATGGACCGGCAAGCAGCTGGGAGTTGCTGCGGGATGTGGTTGCCAAGAGCGGTGCCAGTCTGGATCAACGGTTGGAGGAGTCCGGAACGCTGACACCGGAGCGGTTCAGCTTGTTGGAAGCCAACGAGCGCCTGACGAAACTGCTGCAGTACCGGAGGTTGGCATGAAGCTCCGGGTGGAAGTGGTGTGGGAGAGCGATGCGGGGGAAGAGCAACGCACCAATATGATGGCGATCGACCGGCCCCAACTTGCCATGGAAACGCTGGGGTTGAATCTGGGCGAGAGTAAAGCGATGTTGGAGGGCGTGCAGGACATTGTGGTCGCCCAGCAAGTGGCCGAGGATCTGGAGCGGCGGCGCCGCTGTCCGCATTGTGGAGAAAGGCATCGCGGCAAAGGCGGTGGCACGAAGGACGTAAAGACGCTGTTTGGGATGGTGGCGGTGGCCAATCCGCGCTGGAAGCGTTGCCGCTGCCAGCAAAGCGGAGCCAAAACATTCCGGCCCACGGTGTCCTGGTTGCAAGGTCAGACGACCCCGGAACTTCTGTACCTGGAGACCAAATGGGCATCGCTAATCCCATTCGGCAAAGTGGCCGATTTGTTGCTGGAAGTGCTGCCGGTGGATGCCGGGACCAACCACGAGACGATTCGCCGGCACCTCCACGAAACGGGCCGAACGGATGGAGAACGAGTTGGGCGACGAGCGCCAGCTGAAGCTATTCGCGGAGGAGGTCGCCGAGCGGGAAGACCCGGTGCCGCCCGATGGCCCCATCACAGTAGGCATCGACGGTGGTTATGTAAGGGCGGCGCACAAGGAGGGCTTCTTCGAAGTGATCGCCGGCCGAAGTGTAGTCGCGTTTCGGCGGAAGGCCCACGAGGAAGTCCCGGAGGCGAAGTGCTTCGGCTACGTGCAGACCTATGACGAGAAGCCGCGGCGACGGCTGTGGGAGTTAATGAAATCGCAGGGCCTGCAGGACCATCAGCAGGTTGTCTTTATGTCTGACGGCGGCGAGGATGTGCGGCGGGTGCAAGAGTACATGCAGCCCGGCAGTGAGCATTGGATCGATTGGTTCCACATCACGATGCGCGTGACAGTTCTGCAGCAGCAGACCAAAACGCTGATGGCGGAAGCCGGGCGAGCTGAAACCGGGACATCGACAGCGAAGCGGATCGACAGCGTAAAGCATTTGATCTGGCACGGCAATGTCGCCGAGGCACTGGATCGACTGCACGACTTGCTCCAAGATCTGGACCTGATTCGAGCCCATTCTGCAGCGGCTGAAAAGCTGGTGCGCGGAATGTCTGAGTTCGAAATCTACATTCGCAACAATCGGGAGTTCATTCCGAACTTTGGGGAGCGCTATCGCCAGGGGGAGACCATCACCACGGCCTTTGTGGAATCGACAATCAACCAAGTCGTGAGCCGCCGCTTCGTCAAGAAGCAGCAAATGGCGTGGTCGCTCCGCGGTGCACACTTGCTTCTGCAAACGCGTACCAAGGTGCTGAACCATGAACTGGAGAATGTTTTCCGAAGTTGGTATCCGCAATTCCGCTCTGAGCCAAAAGCGGCCTGACCCCCGACCTTGTGCTGCACTCGTAGTTGGGTGTCGCGTGGTGATTCAGCACAACGGCGAGTAAACAAGTCAATGAGTTACGTGTTCATCCCTTCGCGATCGGAGGCGGGGAAGGGAGAAGAATCAAGCCGGTCGGCTTGCCGCGTTTATCTAAGCAGTCCTGGACCTTGGCCGTTGGGTACAGATGTTTCACGGTCTCAAGAACGCGCCTGAACTCAGTGCGAAAATTACGGCGTCCATCTTTATCGTCCTTGTACTCATCTCCGAACTGCTCCTTGAGGCTCTCCCAGCTCACAAAAGTCCCGGAACGCTCAGAAACGCGGTGTAAGCGATTGGCCAGCCAGGCATAGATGTCCAGAGCGAGAGCACTACCGCGAAGCGCTACAAGCGCGTTGTGGTTCAGGGGAACGGCACTTTGGGCAAGGGAATCGTAGTAAGACTGCGCCAGAACAATCCGCCCAGGCCAAATAACGCGCTGAGCGCCGTCGAGCTGTGTCCAAAGGTCGAACACCTGTACGATGTCACTCTTGACGTGCGTGCGCGGCATTCGCTTCCCGTCCCCCGCGCTCATGATTAGACGGCATGCGGCAAGTGCGATAACTTGATCTCGAAACGTCGTATAAGTGCCGCGTTTTCCTCCGCTTACGGTGTAACCGATACTTTCCATGAAATCCCGAGCACTGTCACCCAGCGGGATCTCACAGGTCTTGTTGCGAATCGCGAACGTGTTCATGTGAGCCAGCATGTACCGCGGAACCGACCCGTACGGCAGCGGGAGTTCCTTATAGCCTTTGCCCGTGTCGATCACACCGGCATCAATCCGAAGGCTGGTATTTCCGCTCCGGCGTTCAAAAAACCGGGCCGCTGTCTTGGAGCGCGGCATACTCACCTGAGTCATGACGCTGTGAAGGTAGGCGATATCCTCCTCACCGGGCTGAGTCTCGCGGACTGCTACGGCCCCGTCCGCAATTTTCTTCACCGTTCGGGACACGGCGGGTCCCATTTTGTTCTTCTTCAGCGCCTTCACGCCCAGCGCGATTTCCGAAATATGTTCCATAGGCTTCACGGTCCTCTTCCCTGCCCCGCTCTACTCCATGCGCTCCAGTTTCTCGGCGGCTGATTGCACAATGAAGGCGCTCCGGCTAATCCCTAGCCGCTCCGCGCCCCGATCGATCCGAACCAGAAGCGCCGGAGGTATGCGGATCATGGTCGCTTTTTTGTTTTCGCGTTCGGCACGCGGTTCGTCGTCACCTGGACCGCTACCGGCGCGGGCTATGAACGCCGATGCCTGCTTGTCGCTGCCAGATGCGTGTGTACTGCTTCGTGGATTCTTAGCGATTGCCATTAGCTACCTTTCGTATATCGCTTGTCTGCACAGTCCAATGTGTCAAGAATCGAACTAGCTTGCGGAATTCTTCCACCCCCTTCGACTCCTGCTCATACTCCTGAATCGCCAAGCCGTGTGCTGCCGCATTCGAGAACGCCTTGCGCCTCCCGATCATCACGGGTGCAACCTCAAGCCCCGGCATTTCCCTCAGTGCCTCAATTGCTGCCTCGTTGTCACGGCCTTGCGGGTCGGCTTCATTGAGCACGGCGACGGCCCGCAATCGGTCGTTGATCTCCCGCGCTTCCACCACAAGCTCCAAGGTTTGTTCAGTCCGCCACAGGTCGAAGCTCCTGGGCTTCAGCGGCATAAGAACCGTATCAGCGACAGTGAGCGCCGCCCGGAGACTGCCGGTCGCATCTTCACCCCCGATATCAATGACTACATCTGAGTACTTCGCGGCTAGTTGCCGAACCTGCGTGCGAATGCTGGTGCCGTGCAACCCAACAGCGGTATACCCAGGGCTTCCTTTCGTTGCCGTTCGTAAATCGGTGAAGGCCAGGGCTGCGCCTTCGGCATCGATCAGCAGCACGTCACGTTTGCTGGTAGAAAGAGTGATGGCTAAATTAACGGCTAGGGTCGTCTTTCCAACGCCGCCTTTGAGGTTGCCAACGGCGATAATCATGTGTGTTGCTCCATGTGCGTTTAAGCCTCTATACGCAGCCTACCTGATTGCTGAACGCTATACAAGCGCAATCTTACAAAAACCGATAGGTTTGTTTAATCGTCGGAACCCTCATAGCCGGGTTCCGAACCTCCGGCCTAGGATGTTCAACCAAGAATGAATTTTGCTCTGACAGTGCTCGCGTGCCACTGGCGACTTCGGGGGGATGGGATATTGAGGCGATTAAGGCCATTTGCAATTGCTCGGTACGTCTTGCCAGCGCGTCTCCAATCCGCAATGAGTGTGGAGGTCTCAGTCGCCGCTCGTTGTGAATGGTTGAGTGCCAGAGCTTTCGCGCGAGCTTCTTCTAGGCGGGGGTTCCCGTGCTTGGAATACACCAACCCGCTGTTCCGGCTTACACGGAAGCCGTTGGCCGCGATCTCGCGTTTGGCTGCTGCGAGACCCGCCTTTGTCCTCTCGCTGATCATCTCGCGCTCATGCTCGGCTACGGCTGCGAGGATGTGAATGGTTAACCGGTTTGCGGTCGGCATGTCCACGGCGGTGAAGTCCACCCCGGATTCCATCAAGCCGCTGATGAAATAGACATTTCTCGCGAGTCGATCCAACTTCGCGATTACTAATGTGGCCTTGCGCTTCCTGCATTCGGCCAGTGCCTGGGCGAGTTGGGGACGGTTGGTGTGGCGTTTACCACTCTCGACCTCAGTGTATTCACCGGCGAGGTCGCCGGTGACGAACTGCCGTACGGCCTGGCGCTGTGCCTCAAGCCCCAAGCCGCTCTCGCCTTGACTGTCGGTCGAAACACGGTAGTAAGCGATGAATCGGGGCGGAGAAGGGGACATGTACTCACTCTAAACGCTCGTTTAGATTAGTACACTGCTCCAAGTGAGGCGAAAAAACGGCGAACATCCATGTTAGGCTCTTCGGCTGTGGGGTACAGCCGCCGCCGTGAAGACCGCGAGATCGCCGAGGTCATCCAGAAATCCAATAGCAGCATTACAGGTGTCACGCTTGGGCAAGTATGCGCCGCTAATTTCGTCGTACTCTATGTGAGCTGTCATGTCTGTCCACGGCGTGGACGCTATCGCGTCACCCGGCTAATCGACCAGCATGGGGCAGGGAAGCCGTTGATGGAACTCAAGGACGCGCTGTCGGCGGATTGCCCTCGACACGCGGACGAATCGTCCTTTCGCCGCTGCGGCGTTTACTTTCCTGGTTTTTAGAAGATGGAAATGTAATTTTACTTAGAACCCCTCATTGCCGGGTTTCCAAACCTCCCCGCTAGGATGTTCGACCAAGAATGGGAGCGGCTGGCTGCATGTGCTCGATGACGCTTAATGCAGCATCTTGCAACGGCAAGTTATAAGGCAATCAACTTACACCAAGTGCAACATGCACTCGACGCCGATATTTATGTGGCTCTGATTGACTTACTCCGATACCGCTTCCGGCGTTTGGCGTGGCTCAAGTCGATGCCGCTTAGCAACGCGCCCAACTCTTGAGAAGTGATTTCGGCGCGGCGCTCCTTGCCGTCCTTGAATGGCATTGCATACGTGCCTTCCTCCAGACGCTTCGACCAGATCGCAAAGCCGTCCCGGTCCCAATACAACACTTTCACTCGATCTCGTTTGCGATTCGAGAACACAAACGGATGTCCCGCCATCGCATCCAGTTCCATCACACTCGTCACCATGCCATGCAGCCCATCAAAGCGGCGCCGCATGTCGCATGGCGCCGTGCACAGGCACACCCGCACGCTCGCCTGTAAGCCAATCACTGCGGCGACCGCAACACTCGTAGCAACCGGAGTGCCGCCACGAGATGTAGCCGCCAACATCGGGGTCTCTGTTCCGACGCTCTACCGGTGGATTCTCGCATCCACTCTTCCTTAGCGTGCTCTATCGTCCGTTTTCTGAAGAGACCCCTAGCACCATTGCAAGGGTTGCTTCTTCACGCGGAATTCGTAGCCGCTCGCCTGTCGCTAGCACTAACTCGATTGCTTGGGCCTCTTCAAGCGAAGGCTTCGTTTTCACCAACGCGAAACTGACCCGCTCCTCACTCCGCAGCCTTTGCCGCCAGCCATAGAACGCATGCTCCGCTATTCCATG
>JALYVA010000155.1 GCA_030853485.1 Acidobacteriota bacterium | reverse complement strand
GGACCCCCCCACCCCCCCCCCCGGGTTGGGGTATCTAAGTGATGTCGATTCAATTACATACGAATTTCGCTCCCTCCAAATTCGTCATCCTAAAGGAGTTGCGGGTAAATTCGTCATAACAAAGCTCTTAGCAGACCAAACGAAAACGGCTCCGGCGTGGGCCAGAGCTGTCTTTTACTGCTACTTCAATTATACACCATACATAGAAACTAGTACGCCACTCGAATGTGCTGGATTGGCGCGGGTTTAAGCCATTTAGGGGCTTGACAAGATTTTCTGTGGAAAACTTTTGCACAGGTTGGCGGGCCGGGTTTAGGGAGGATGGCTTTCGGGGTGACGCCTGAGCAGAAGGGCACGGGACAGATAGAGGTCGCTTGTTGCCAGTTCGTGTGGCCTGCACCGGACGATGTTGCGGATGGATGTACCCGGAATGGGGGCAGGGGGATCGGAGCTGGGGAAAATGCAGGTCCTTCGACTTCGCCTCTCGCGGTAAATCTGCGAGAGGCTTCGCTCAGGATGACACCCTCTTTCTGATCATTGTTCGGATCGTTGTTTTGGTCGTTCTGAGCGATGTTCTGGTCGTTGTGCTGATCGGGGTCTTGTTCGGGGGTTAGTAGCGTCGTTCTAATCGTAGTTCTGAGCGTTGTTCTGATGGTTTGAGCGTTGTTCTAATCGTTGTTCTAATCGTAGTTCTAATCGTCGTTCTAATCGTCGTTTGAGCATTGTTCTGATGGTTTAAGCGTCGTTGTTTTGAGCGTCGTTCTAATCGTCGTTCTGAACGTTCTTCTGAGCTTTGTTCTGATGGTTTGAGCGTCGTTCTGATCACAGTTCTGAGCTTTGTTCTGATGGCTTGAGCGTCGTTCTGAGCAGTTTTCTGATCGTTCCAATCTTATCGCTGGGCTTGATGCCGGTGGGCTATAGCTGGTTGCGTATTGGTGTAGGCGCGGTGCGAAGGAAAGCGGTCTCGCTGACGCTCGATGCCCACATCTCAGAATCGAGATATGGGGCACCCAACTGCGATATGCCGTTCGCTAATTGCTTTAAGCTGCGCCTGAGGCGTTGTGGCGGACGTCGGCGCCGTGGACCCAGAAGATGACGTCTTCGGCGATGTTGGTGGCGTGATCTCCGACTCGCTCGAGATTGCGTGCAATGATGAGGGCGTTCAAGGCCTGGGGCGTTTGTTCCGGATTTTCTTTGATCAGGGAGCTGAGTGCGTAAAAGGCGGCGTCGTTCATCTCGTCGACCTGATCGTCGAGCAGGAGGACGGAGCTGGCGAGTTCGGCGTCCCCTTCGATGAAGGCCTGGAGCGCTTTGCGGACCATGGCGGAAGAGAGTGAAGCAAGCTTCGGAATGTCGACGGGGAGGTCGACGTTGGCGAAGGCGCCCATTTCGCGAACGCGCACGGCGATATTGACGGCCTGATCGCCCACCCGTTCGAGGTCGGCATTGATGCGGATGACGGAGAGGATGAAGCGCAGGTCGATGGCCATGGGCTGCTCCATTGCCAACAGATCGAGCGCCATCTGATCGATTTCGCGTTCGAGGCGGTTGATGGAGGGCTCGGCACGGAAGACGAGCTCGCAGATGCTGAGGTCGCGGGTGCGATAGGCTTCGATGGAGCGTTGAATGGCCTGCTCGGCCATACCGGCCATGACGAGCAGCTTTTCCTTGAGATCGTTGAGACTTTGGTGAAATTTTACGCGCATCAGCCGAACCTCCCGGTGATGTAATCTTCGGTCCGCTTGTCTTTTGGATTGGTGAAGATTTTGTGGGTCGAATCGAACTCGACCATTTTGCCGTTGAGAAAGAAGCCTGTGTTTTCGGCGACGCGTGCGGCCTGCTGCATGTTGTGGGTGACGATGACGATGGTGTACTGGCTTTTGAGCTGGAAGATGAGGTCTTCGATCTTTGACGTAGAGACGGGGTCGAGGGCGGAGGCAGGCTCGTCCATCAGAAGCACCTCGGGATCGACGGCGAGGGCGCGGGCGATGCACATGCGCTGCTGCTGGCCGCCGGAGAGTGAGGCGCCGGATTTCTTCTTGAGGTCGTCCTTGACCTCTTCCCAGAGGGCGGCCTGCTTGAGGGAACGCTCGACAGTTTCATCGAGAATCTGGCGGTTGCGGAAGCCGTTGAGTTTGAGCCCGCTGGCGACGTTGTCGTAGATGGACATGGTGGGAAAGGGATTGGGACGCTGAAAGACCATGCCGACGCGGCGGCGGATTTCTACCGGGGAGGCGTCCTTGTAGATATCGACCTCGCCCATTTTGACGACGCCGGTTGCGCGCGCGGTGGGATTGGTTTCATGCATGCGGTTGAGGCATCGGACGAAGGTGGATTTGCCGCAACCGGAGGGGCCGATGAGTGCGGTGGCGTGGTTCGCCGGAATGTGCAGGTTGATGTCCTGCAGGGTGTGGGTTGAACCGTACCAAGCGTTCAGGTCTTCCACTAAGATGCCGACTCCCACTAGCTTCCCCCTTTGAGCACGCCGCGGTTGGCAAAGATACGGACGAGTGTAACCGAGACCATGATGAGAACGATGAGAACAAGCGAACCGGCCCATGCGAGGCGGTGCCATTCGTCATACGGAGAGATGGCGTAGACGTAGATCTGCAATGGGAGCGCGGCGATGGGCTGGTTGAGCCGGACGCTCCAGAACTGGTTTCCGAAGGCGGTGAACAGAAGCGGGGCGGTTTCGCCGGCGACGCGGGCGAAGGCGAGCATGCAGCCGGTGATGATGCCGGGCGAGGCGGTGCGCAGGCTGACGGAGAGGGCGGTGCGCCACTTGGGGACACCGAGGCCGAGTGCGGCTTCGCGGATGGAGTGGGGAACGGTGGCGAGCATTTCTTCGGTGGTGCGTGTGATGGTCGGCACCATCATGATGGCTAGGGCAACGCCGCCGGCGAGCGCGGAGAAGTGTTTCTGCTGAAGCACGATGAGCGAGTAGATGGCGATACCCATGACGATGGAAGGTACGCCGTTGAGCACATCGGCGGTGAAGCGGACGGCAGTGGCGAGGGCCTTGCCGCGGCCAAATTCGGACAGGTAGACGCCTGCGGCGATGCCGATGGGGACGCCCATCAGGCTGGCGAGCGCGAGGATGATTCCGGAGCCGACGATGGAGTTTGCCATGCCTCCGCCGGATTCGCCGACGGGCGCGGGGGGGTGGGTGAAGAAGGCGAAGTTGAGGGAGCTGGCACCTTTGTAGATGAGGTAGAAGAGGATGGCGAGAAGCGGAACGATGACCAGGACGGTGGCGAGAACGGAGAGGCCGCCCACCAGATAGTTCATGCTGGAACGCCAGGCGGTGTTGGCGCGCATGGACCTGGACTGGAAGTTCATGGGCGGGCGCTGCGCGGGCGGGGAGCCGAGGGGTGGAATGGGCATGGGTTGTGTGCTCATTTAGTGGACCCTTGCCGGGGCGTTGCGGGTGACGGCCCAGACCATGAGCCGGGCGGCGGCGTTGACGACGATGGTGACGAGGAAGAGGGCGAGACCGATCTCGATGAGCGCGGAGAGGTAGAGATCGCCGGAGGCTTCGGAGAACTCGTTGGCGATGACGCTGGCGAGGGTGTAGCCGGGAGCGAAGAGCGATTTGCTGATGTCAGGATGGTTTCCGATGACCATGGTGACGGCCATGGTTTCGCCGAGGGCGCGGCCGAGTCCAAGCATGATGGCGCCGACGATGCCGATGCGCGAGTTGCGGAGGACGCCGATGCGGATCATCTCCCAGCGGGTGGCGCCGAGGGCGAGGACGGCTTCGCGCTGACTGTTGGGTACGGCGGTCATGATGTCGCGGGTGAGCGAGGAGATGATGGGCAGGATCATGATGGCGAGGATGATGCTTGCGGTGAGCAGGCCGACGCCGAAGTTCGGGCCTTCGAAGAAGCCGGTCCAGCCGAGGGTCTTGGAGAGGAAGGGGCCGAGCTGGTCGCGCATGATGGGGACGAGCACGAAGACGGCCCAAAGGCCGTAGACCACGGAGGGGATGGCGGCGAGCAGCTCGGTAAGGAATGAGATGGGAGCGCGCAGGCGTTGCGGGCAGAGTTCGGTGAGGAAGATGGCCACGCCGAGGGCGAGCGGGACGGCCATGAGGAGTGCGAGGAAGGAGGTGGCCAAGGTGCCGTAGATGAAGGGCAGAGCGCCGAAGTCGCCGGAGACCGGGTCCCATGCCTGGCGGGTAAAGAACTTCCAGCCGAATTGATGGAGGCTGAGCCGGGAATGGAGGACCAGGATGCCCAAGATGAACGCGACGATGGCGAAGATGCTGAGCGCGCAGAGCAGCATGACGGCGGCAAAGGAATCGTCAGCGAGCCTGCCGCTTCCCCGGCGCGAGAGGAAGTCACGGATGGGGGACGGCGTGGTATCGGATGGAGCAGAGGGCGGATTGCCGACAGCCGCTATTGAAGGCGCGGGCAAGGGGTTGGGCCGAGGCAATATAGATCCGGATTCGTTTTCTGTCGTCATGCGGCTGAGGGACACAAAGTACACCTTGGGACTGGCTGCTGCCGATTGTATCGGGCAAGACGGGGCGATGACAGAAGGCAGGAAATGGAGGGCTTTAGAAAAAAGCAGCCGCACGGACCTGTGGCGAGGGTCAGGGCCGTGCGGCGGTGAGCTTACTTGAGGTTTGCGATGGTTTTGTGAACCATGCTCTGCACCGGCTTGGGCAGCGGAGCATAGGTCAGGGACGCGGCTTCGGACTCTCCGTGATCGAGCATCCAGCCGAGGAAATCGGCGAGGACTTTGCCCTTCGCGGGATCGGTCGAGTGCAGGGGAATGAGCAGCCAGGTGAAGCTGGAGATGGGATAGGAGTCCGCACCGGGAGCATTGGTGATGGAGACGCGGTAGTCGGCGGGCATGGTTTTTGCAGCAGCCGCGGCGGCCGCGGTGACGCCTTCGGTGGAGGCCTTGAGGAATTTGCCTGAGGCGTTGCGGACGGCACCGAAGGACATCTTGTTGCTTACGGCGTAGATCAGCTCGACGTAACCGAAGGAGAAGGGCGACTGGCGAACCATGCCGGCGACGCCTTCGTTGCCCTTCTGGCCGATGCCGGTGGGCCACTTGACGGAGGTGGCCTTACCGACGTGGCTGGACCAGTCGGGGTTTACCTTCGAGAGGTAGTCGGTGAAGATGTAGGTCGTGCCGCTTCCATCCGAACGGTAGACGGGGAGAATGGATTTATCGGGAAGGTTCGCGCCGGGATTGTCTTTGGCGATGCGGGGATCGTTCCATTTGTTGATTTTGCCGAGGTAGATGTCTGCGATGACATCGCCGGAAAAGTTGAGGTCCTTGTTGAGCCCGGGAATGTTGTATACGGGGACCACCGCACCGAGGACGGTGGGAATGTGCATGACCTTGACCTTGGCTTCGGCGAGCTGCTGGTCGGACATTGGGCCATCGCTGGCGCCGAAGTCCACGGTGCCTTCGGAGACCTGGCGAATACCGCCGCCCGAGCCGATGGACTGGTAGTTGATCTTGACGTTGGGGTGGAGCTGGTTGTATTCGCTGAACCACTTGGAATAGATGGGGTAAGGAAAGGTGGCCCCGGCTCCGTTGATGTTCTGCGCGCTTGCTCCTGCGGCAACCAAAGCCAGGACACTTGCTGCAATCAATTTCAAGTTCACTTGTCCCTCACAGTTTTCAGCTCATTTTGAGAGCTTCGACGCTTCGAATATGTATCCTCCCCAGTTTCGGCTCGGATTGTTAACGGAAGGTTACAAGCCTATGAAAACGGCAAAAACAAGCTACTCGATCGTTTGCGCAGCCATGGGGAGGGTGAAGAGAAAGGAGCTTCCGGAGTTCAGCTCGCTTTCGGCGCGGATGGTTCCTCCATGAGCGAGGACCGTGTGGCGGGCGATGGCGAGACCTAGGCCAGTTCCCCCGGACTCTCGGGAACGCGCTTTGTCGATGCGGTAGAAGCGCTCGAAGATGCGGTCGAGATGTTCGGAGGCGATGCCGGGGCCGAAGTCGCGGACGGTGAATTCTACGGCCAGGGGATGGTCCTGGGGGTTGAGGTCTGGTGCGAGGGAAGCCTGGAGGAGAGGATTCTGGACCTCGCGGCAGGAGACCACGACCCGGCTATGCGGCGCGTTTCGTGCGTGGCCGTACTTTACTGCGTTTTCGATCAGGTTGCTCAGGACCTGCAGGATGGAGTCGGTGTCGGCGACGACCTCGGCGGTGGTGAGCTCGCCGATCTCGAGGATGGCCTCGGCGTCCTGGACCAGACCGCTCATGGCTTGGACGGCGTCGCGGACCAGCACGTCGGCGGGTACCGGGGCTGGGTGGAGGTCCTGCTCGGAGGACTCGACTCGCGCCATGACGAGGAGGTCTTCGGTGAGGCGGTTCATGCGGGTGGCGTTTTTGAGGATGGTGGAGAGAAACTCGCGGGCCTGGGGGCTCAGGGAGGATTCGTGATCGAGAAGAGTTTCAACGTAACCGGTGATGGAGGTGAGCGGGGTGCGGAGTTCGTGGGAGACGTTGGCGACGAAGTCCCTCTGGGTGCGTTCGACCTGCTCGATGCGGGTAATGTCGTGCAGGACTGCGACCGCACCGCCGCCGGGCATGGGAGAGGCGGCGACCTCAAAGATGCGGCCGGGCAAGAGCGACGTGGAACGGCCTTCGCTGACGATGCGCTGCTCGAGCGCGGTGCGGACGCATTGGAGGATCTCGGGATCGCGGATGGTCTGGACCAGAGCATGGCCGACGCGGACCGCGCTGCTGAACGAGGCGCCCGGGCTGAGGCGCTGCATGCGCTGGTTGGTCCATTGGATGCGGCCTGCCTGGTCTACCGCGACGACCGCGTCGAGCATACTGTCGAGCATCGCTTCGAGCTCGCGACGGCTCTCGGAGGATTCGGTCAGGATGCGCTCGACATGATCGGAGGCGAGCGAGATGGAACGGGCGAGACCTTCGAAGTCGCTATAGTGCGTTCTGACCGCACCGACTTTGCGCTCGGGAATGGCGGCCGTGGCGGACTGCAGCGACTGGATATTGCGGCGCACCGAACGCATCAGCAGGAAGGCGTTGACCGCCGCCCAGGCAAGGACCAGAAGCGAGCCCAGCACCCAGCCATGCGGGATCGACCAGGTCCGCATGAGGGCAACGAAGGCGAGTGCGATCGTCATGCGGACGAAGAACGAAAAGAAGAGACCACGGCTCACGTGCTGCTCCGATAGGGCTGTGCGTGCAGCTATGCCTGGACCACCTTGGGGATCTCAAAGCGGTACCCTGCACCCCGCATGGTCTTGAGGTAGCGCGGGGTTTCGGCATCGGCTTCAATCTTCTCGCGGATGCGCCGCACATACACATCGACCGAACGCGGGGTGACAAAGCGTGCGTCGCCCCAGACGGCATCGAGCAGATGGTCGCGGCTGAAGACACGGCCCGGATGGTGCGCGAGGTAATCGAGGAGGCGGAACTCGGTCGCGGTTGTGGTCACCAGTTCGCCGTTCACGCGGAGCTGCATGGCGCCTGCATCGATTTCTATGTTCTCGAATTTGAGGACCGAAGGCACGGTGGGCCTCTCGAAGCGGCGCAGCACAGCCTTGACCCTGGCGACCAGCTCCCGCGTGGCAAAGGGCTTCGTAATATAGTCGTCGGCGCCCATCTCCAGGCCGAGCACACGGTCGTTTTCTGCCGCGCGTGCGGTGAGGAAGATGATCGGCACCACGCTCAGAGTCGGGTTCTGGCGCAGTCTGCGGCACAGGTCGAGACCATCGCCCCCGGGCACCATGATATCGAGCAGGAAAAGGGCGGGTGGTTGGCGCTCGGCGTCTCCTAAAATCTGATTGATGGCGAGATAGGGCCGCACGGTGAAGCCGGCGCTTTCCAGGTGGTACTGCACCAGGCGGGAGATATCTGCGTCATCTTCCAACACAAAAATCGTCTGACTCACTGCTGGGACCTCGTTCGCGCGCTTGGCATGGTTAACGTCAGGTTAGCGCAAAGTAACAAGGGGATTGCGAACGTAAGATGAATCGTCGTCTGCGGGCGGATCATTCAGCACGCTCGTGTAGTCTAAGAATGTACCTCGCGACCGATAGACAGGAATAGATATACCCCGGACAGTATGAGCGAAAAACCCAACCTGGTGCTTTGCGTGGACGACGAACTGGTCGGGCTCAAGGTGCGGAAGATTGTGTTGGAACGTGCGGGATACCAGGTGCTTACGGCGCCTGACGGGCCATCAGGGCTTGCGATATTTTCTGAATATCCGGTACAGGCCGTCATCCTCGACTACTCCATGCCGGGGATGCATGGTGGCGAGGTGGCCCGGCACATGCGGAAAGCGAAACCGCAGGTCCCGATTTTGCTGCTCTCGGCGTATGTCGGCCTCTCTTCCGAGGTGACCTCGCTGGTGGACCTTTATATGACCAAGGGTGAGGGCGCGCCGGTGCTGCTGAAAAAGCTCGAGAGCCTGTTGCCGCCGCCCAGTGGATCAGGAATGCAGGCTGCGGGCGCAGACCCTGGGCGCCCGGGTTCGAGATGAGCGCGCTGTGAACCTGGGTCAATTCAAGAACGTTCTGTTACAGGTTTTTCTGCTTCCTGTGATTGCCTTGCTGGTTACGGCTGGGGCGCTTTACCTGCAGATCAGCGGGGCAAATTCCACCGTCAACCTGATCCAGCAGTCCGACGCCCGGATCTCTCAGACCACTTTGATCGCCAAGATTATCGCCGATGAAGAGTCCGGGCTGCGGGGATATGAAGCCACCAGCGATAACAGGTTTTTGCAGCAGTTTGTGGATGCAGAGTCACACGCCGAGGTTGAGCTGGAACGGCTGAAGGAGATGACGGGGGCGGATGCGGAAGAGCGCCACTCCATCTTCGATCTGAAGAACGAGCACCAGACCTGGGAAGACGCGTTTGCGCTGCCTCTGATCCAGACGGTACGAGCTGGAGGACAGGCCGGGGACGTGGAGCTGAACCTTCACGGAAAATCGCTGATGGATGCGGTCCAGAAGGACCTGAACGACACGATCCACGACGCGGAGCAGAGCCGCATGCACCGCATCGCGCTTTGGCAGCGCCAGGTCCACAGCATGCTGCTGGCGCTGTTGATGCTTGCGCTGGGCATGGGTGTGCTGATCGGCATGTTTACGCGCAATCGCCTGCATGCAGTCTCGGACGCGTATCGCACGACGCTGGACCGGCTGGGGGGGCGCGCCGAAGAACTCTTCCAGTCCGAACAGCAGCTTCGCACCACATTGGACTCGATCGGCGATGGTGTGATCACCTGCGATGCGGAAGGTTGCATCCAGATGATGAACCCGGTCGCGCGTGAACTGACGGGGTGGAGCCAGATGGAGGCTATCGGCAGGCCGCTGGATGAGATCTTCCAGATTGTCGACAGCGCTACGCACAAGCCAGTAGAAACGCCTGTGGCCAAGGTGAAACGGCTCGACCGGACGGTGGGCGTTGCGAGCCATACCGTGCTGATCCGCAAGGACCGAACGCGGATCGAGATTGCCGACAGCGCTGCGCCGATTCGCTCGAAGACTGGCGGCACCATAGGCATTGTTTTCGTCTTTCGCGATATCACGTTTGAACGCAAGACCCAGGAAGCGCTTCTGGCGAATGAAAAGCTCGCTGTAGCGGGACGCCTGGCGGCAACGATTGCGCATGAGATTCATAATCCTCTGGACTCGGTGAGCAACCTGCTTTACCTGATGAGCACAGGCGCTTCGAAGGAGGAGGCGGAGCAGTATATGGACATGGCCCAGCAGGAGTTGATGCGGGTGACCCAGATCAGCCGCGCGATGCTCGGCCTGTATCGCGAATCGAAGGCACCGGTCGAGGTCAATCTTAAAGAGATGCTGCAGGAGATCCTGCTGCTGATGGAACGCCGCTTTAGCAACGAGGGTGTGACCGTGACCACCGACATGCCTGAAGCCATCTCGGTTGCGGCGTTCCCGGCCGAGTTGCGGCAGGTTTTCTCGAATTTGATTACGAATGCGGTGGAAGCAGCCGGGCCTCGCGGCCAGATCAAGGTGAGCCTTTGCCCGCAAGCTGCAGGGGTTGACAGATCCGGAGAGAATGTTCCGTCGGGCGCGGTCATCCGTGTCGCCGATGATGGGCCGGGCATACCGAAGGACATTCAG
>JALYVA010000147.1 GCA_030853485.1 Acidobacteriota bacterium | reverse complement strand
GGGCTGGCTCTCTGCACGAGAACCAATAGACGGCAAGGGCAACCGGACCCGTATACAGTGCAACCAGGACCCAACCCCACTTCATGACCTTCATCTCTGGAGTTCTGGTGAACAGATCGTAGGCGATATAAGCCACCGATACGGCAGTGGAAGCAAACCAAATCGTGAGCCCAAGGTCAATCGCACTCATATACTTTCCGGTATCCCGGCGATGGTGAGGAGAAACGCGCATTCCTCAAGAGATTGCACATCATGCGTAATCCCTTTATCCATCATAAGAATCTCCCCTGCGCTCAGATGTAGCGTTTGCTCTTCGGAAAGGTGTACTTCAATTCTCCCCTGAATCACGGAAATCGAAGCACGACCTGATACTCGATGCTTGCTCATCAACGTCGCTGCCTTCATCAGCACGAGGACAACGGTAAAATCTGGATACTTCGCGAGAGTTTCTGAACTATGTCCGGTTGTCAGTTGCCATGTCGGAGCGTTCTTAAGTTTCTCGATCTCGTACCAGACATTCTTCAGTATCACTGGAGCTGAAAGTTCAGGCAGACGTGGCACTTCGGCGCAGTCTTCAATCGGTTCGGAGGGTTCATTAGGAAACATCAATGCCATCCTGCTTCAATGCGCACATTTTCTGGCTGCTTTCTGGACTCAAACAGATTTTGCTCGCAGACCTATCCGGATCAGCGCGAGATGTCAGTTCGAGAGGTGAACGCTCGGCCAAGCCCTCAAGTTCTATCCGCAGCAACATCCTCCGCTGCTCGAATCCTTCGTAGCCCCGAGCTTCAGGGCATCGGCGGGATTCTTGTCAAACTTGGCCTTACAGCCGCCGCAGCAGAAATGGTAAGTCTTTCCCTTATATTCCGAGGAACTTCCGGCACGGTTGGGGTCCACTTGCATCCCGCAGATAGGGTCAGTTTGCGTCGTCATTGATTGCGTGGGCATGTTAACTCCTCCAGTGCTGGCAATTCCGTGTCAAAGACCAGCATGTGCGCCCGCTACAGCCTCCGTCTGGTCAAAAGAGCACAGCGTCCCGTGTAGCTGCCGAATACGCTGATTCCGTTGGCGGTGCGATCAGCCGACATGCACCATAGGCTGGGAATGGGGTACATTCGAGATATGTGGTTGCGTTCGGCGATGACGAGCTTACTGGCGGCGATAGTGCTGTGCGTATCTTGCTTCGCTTCCACATGCGCGTTGAAATGCGAGATGAGCGAATTACAGCCCATCGGCCACGCGGTGGGCAATCATAGTTCAGCAGCGATGGACGGAACCGTTCCTGACCATTGTGGGCATGTTGCTGCTTCACACGCGACGTCCGAAATGTCCCGTGCCAAACACGGAATTCAGATTGGACAGCCGTGCGAGAGCAAACTTTGCACTCACGATCAGGCGCCAGCTCTCAACAACGTTGCCTACCAACTGCATCAGCAGGCAGCCGCTATAGCCACAACCGTCATCGGGTTAGGCGTTCACATTGTTGTACGACTACCGAATCACGGTGCCTCTGAGCTACTCCCGAAACCCCCTCCAAAATACTTCGACGTTCTGCGTCTCTAAGTCGCGCACACCCCGCCAGTCGTTGCTACAACATTGGCCAGACTGTGTCGCGCCTGTAGTAGGCGAATACCGAGACTTTCTGTGCCAGTGCAATCCACCCAACGGATTCACCGTCCCAGGAGTTTTCTATGGCAAATCGTCGTTCCTTTCTGCAAACCGCGTTCGGAGCCGGTGCGGGTCTCTTCGCCTCCCGCGCATCAGCCGAACGCACCATACATTCGAGCAACACTGCAAGCCAGGTGGCTTCCCGCGGCGGATACCAGGGAATCAGTAGCGGCTCACTCTCAAAAGTGGACTCGCACAGCGGGACGGTCGCTAACACTCCGGTCGTAACTACGGACATCGGCGACCTTCCATTTGAGATGGAGGGCGATGTCAAGGTCTTCCGCATGACAGCCCAGGTCGTCAAGCGCCAGATCGCCCCCGATAAGACAATCGACGTTTGGGGCTTCAACGGCTCCGCTCCCGGCCCCACGATCCAAGTCACACAGGGCGACAAGGTTCGCGTCATCCTCAAGAACGAGCTGCCCGAGGCTACCTCGATGCACTGGCACGGCTTTGAGGATCAGATCGGAAACGACGGCATGCCCGGCATCAGCCAAGAGCCGATTCGACCCGGCCAGAGCTTCACTTACAACTTCACCATCAAGCAGGAAGGCACGTTCTTCTACCACTCGCATATGGCGATGCAGGAGATGGCCGGGATGCTGGGCGCGTTCATCATGCACCCGAAGGTGCCGTACAGGCCTCACTGTGACAAGGATTTTGCGATCCACCTACAGGAATACGCGGTGCTCCCAAACTCCACTACGCCCAACACGATGATGATGGAGTTCAACTGGCTTTTGCTGAATGGCAAAGCAGGGCCTGCATCGACGCCTTTGATCGTCAGGCAGGGCGACCGTGTCCGTGTTCGCTTCGTGAATCTCGGCATGGATCACAGTCCGATGCACATTCATGGGCACACCTTCTATGTCACCGGAACGGAAGGGGGACGCATCCCGGAGTCAGCATGGTGGCCGGGCAACACCGTCCTCGTGGGTGTAGCGCAGAGCCGCAATGTCGAGTTCGTTGCGGACAATCCCGGCGACTGGATGCTGCATTGCCACTTGCCGCACCACATGATGAACCAGATGGCTTCACAAGCCGGTCCGATGACTCGGATGGCAGGCTTCCCTGACGGGAAAGGGCTGCGCGGCGACGATAGCCACGGAAAGTTGACTCCGCGTGGCGAGAACGGCGACGACATGCAGAGCATGTCCGTGGGTGGTATGCAGGGGCTGCACATGGCACCTGCGGAGAAGTCCGGTGATTCTGCAATTCCATCGGCAGCTTTGGGCGCCGGAAAACAGGCGACCGCTCCCGACGGTCCGCTGGCGAACACGCAACTTGACGCCGGCATGATGGGTATCATGAGCGAGCAGATGAAGAAGGGGCCGAAACTCAGCGCGGAGCAGCAGCGCAATCTCGACGCCTTCGACATGGGCGAAAACAGCATGAAAGCGCAGGAGATCGAGACCTCTCCAAACGCGAACAACGTTCCGAACTTCCCGCAGGACGCTTATATGGAAGGGCCCATGATGAACATGGAGCGTCTCGTAGACAAACCTGAAAATCTCGGACTACGGCCCAACTGGAGTCGATTCATGCAAGGCATGATGACGTTCATCCGCGTACTGCCTCCGGAGCAGTACGACCAGGTGGTCGCCGCGATGCGCGACGCGAAAAGGCCCAACGACCCCTATGCGTCGATCTACGCGACCGGCA
>JALYVA010000080.1 GCA_030853485.1 Acidobacteriota bacterium | reverse complement strand
TCGCGATCGTGATCTTCGCCCTGAGCTCAAGCGGCTACCCCGCGTGGCAGGCTCCCTCGCCTGCGCCTGTACCCAGGGCCCGCACCATAAACGCAAACTGATCCACCGTCGCCTCGATACGTTTGCTCAACGGCATGCCCGCACCGTGTCCGGCTCGCGTCTCCACACGAATCAGCACCGGTTTCTCCCCATCCTGCGCATGCTGCAGCGCTGCCGTGTACTTGAAGCTATGCGCCGGAAACACCCGGTCGTCGTGGTCCGCCGTCATAATCAGCGTAGACGGATACCCCACCCCCGAGCGGACGTTATGCAGCGGCGAATACTTGTAAATCGCCCGAAACTCCTCCTCGTTCTCAGAAGGCGACCCGTACTCCGCCTTCCAGGCCCAGCCAATGGTGAACTTGTCGAACCGCAGCATGTCCAATACCCCAACCGCTGCCACCACCGCACCAAAAAGCTCCGGCCGCTGCAGCTCGCAAGCCGCCACCAGCAGGCCTCCATTGCTTCCGCCCGAGATCGCAAGCCGCGCCGGTGAGGTGTACTTCTCCGCGATCAGCCACTCCGCGGCCGCAATAAAGTCATCGAACACGTTCTGTTTCTTCACCCCCACGCCGGCCTCGTGCCACGCTTCGCCATATTCCCCGCCCCCCCGCAGGCCCGGCTGCGCATACACCCCGCCCATCTCCATCCACATCACATGCGCTGGAGAGAACTCGGGCAGCAGCGGAATGTTGAACCCCCCATACGCGTACAGAAGCGTAGGCGCTGTGCCATCAAGCACAAGCCCCTTCCTGTGGCTGACAAACATCGGCACCCGCGTGCCATCCTTGCTCGTATAGAACACCTGCGTCGTGCCATACAGCGCCGGGTCGAACAGAAGCTTCGGCTTGCGATACACCGCCGAGGTGCGCGTCTTCATGTCCAGCCGATAGATCGTACCCGGCGTAGTGAAGTTGCTGAATTGGTAGAAGGTTTCCGTATCTTCGCGCAGCCCGCCAAACCCGCTCGCATTGCCGATCGCAGGCAGGTTCAGCACTTCGAGCAGCCCTCCCTCGCGTCCGTGAAGCTCCACATGACTCTGCGCATCGGCAAGGTAGTTTGCGATGAACGTGTCATCGATCATCGACACATCATCCAGGTTGTTTCTGCTCTCCGGGATGATCGTCTTCCAGTGCTCGCGCTCCGGCCGATCGAGATCCACGGCGACCACCCGGCCGTTCGGCGCATCGAGCGTGGTTCGCAGCCACAGCCTCGTGCCATCGTTCGCAATCGGCGCATACACCGCGTCCGCCGTCGTGATCAGCCGCAGGATCGGCCGTTCGGAATCGCCCAGGTCTTTCACAGCAAGCTCGTTGTTCGGGCTCGTTCCTTTCGACTGATAAAGCAGCAGGTACCGCCCATCGTCGGTCACCTGCGCTCCCAGGTTCAGCTCCTTGTCGTCCGGGCGGTCGAACACCAGCGTGTCTTCGCTTTGTGGAGTACCCAGCCTGTGAAAGAACACCTTGTGAAAGTAGTTCGCCGCCTTCAACGCCTCGGCCCCGCTCTCATCGAACCCTCCCGCCCCGTACTCAGGCGCATCGTAACCCTCGTAAAAAAATCCGCTGCCGTCTTTCAGCCACGCCGCTCCGCTGAACTTCGACCACTCGATCACATCCGGCAAGTCCTCACCCGAGCTCACATCACGTACATGCCACTTCACCCAGTCGCTGCCCGCCTCCGCAATCGAATACGCCGCCATCCGGCCATCCTCGCTGATGCTGATCCCGCTGATCGCCACCGTCCCGTCCGCCGAAAACGTATTCGCATCCAGCAGCACCTTCGGCTCTCCGCCCAGCCCCTCCTGCCAGTACAAAACATTCTGGTTCTGCAATCCGCTGTTGTGCGAGTAGAAGTAGCGCGTCGCTCTCCGCGCCGGGGCCGTGTAGCGCTCGAAGTTGATCAATTCCATTAGCCGCATCTGCATTGTCCTGCGTGCCGGCACCTGCTCCACATAGCTTCGCGTCAGCTCATTCTCTGCATCCACCCACGTCTTCACCTCAGGGGAATCGACATCCTCCATCCATCGATACGGATCGCTCACCTCCGTGCCGAAGTACTCATCCATCTGGGCCATGCGCCGCGCAGCAGGATAGGCCAGCCCGGAACGAGAACCGGAAGTGTCGAGTGTAGTTTCAGCAGAGGCGCGCGCCGTCGAAGCAGACGAAGAGGTCATGGCTCCATTTTCTCAGACGGTAATCGAGCATTCCATCACGCCCGCTTTTTCTGCGAGTGTTCACGAGACGATCCCTTCCAGAATTCCCGTTCAGCTTCCCCGGTTCACCGTCCCGGTTAGACTCAACCCATGCGGACTCTCTTCTCCGTCCTCCTCCTCACCTTCTTCCCTGCCGTCGCGTCCGCGCAGACCCCATCCGGCACGCCCCAAAGCCAACCCCAGCCCTACACCCTGAGAACTCAGTCAAACGTCGTCCTGGTCCCCACCACAGTCCAGACCAGGCACGGCGAAATGATCTACGCGCTCAAGCCGGAGCAGTTCGTCGTCGAAGACAACGGGTCCCGCAGACAGTGCACGTGGACGAGGATACTATGCCCTCGGACTGTCCCTCGTCGTCGTCGTACAGTGCGGCCGATCCACAGGCTGGGAGTTTCCCAAAATCGCCGGGCTCTGCCCATAATCGACGCTATCGCCGGCGGTGCTCCACGCGAGGTGGCCGTCGTCACCTACGGGTCAGGCCGTCGCCATGGTGCTCCGATTTGGGCATAAAGATGGCGGCAGGATTCACTAGGAAGAGCCTGGCGCCTTCGCTTTGGGAAGCACAATGCTAGTTGATGGTCCAGGTCTGATTGATCCGTGAATTCGCGGCCTTTAGGGGCCAAAGGATCATTCCAGTGCCCGGATTTGCATTGAATCCCGGGTCGTCGATTGCCAGGCCTGTGGTTTTGTTCTGGATGGAATAGCCGGAGCCGGTCGCGATCAAGGCCCAGGACTGCGTGTCATTGAACGCGCGGGCTTGCTGATCGAGCGGCGTTGCGGGTGAACTGGAAGTATCTGTGAGGTAGAGGCCGCTCGAGACATTCTGGATGGTGTAGAAGCCGTTCCCGAGATAGCTGAAGAACCAGCTTTGGTTTGGCCCCTGGTTTACACCCCATTGGATGAGTTGCACACCGGGAGAGGCCGAGGAGCCGGGGTCGTCCATCACCAGGCCGCTGCTTTGGTTGGTGAGGATGTAGTCGCCGTCGGGGATTGGCGCTGGGGTATTTCGCAGCAGGCCAAAGACGCCGACGCTGTTGGTGGTGCCGGCGAATACCTTACCGTTGGCGATGGTGGGCACGATGAACTTGTTACCTGGGCCGAACTGGTCGCGTCCGTTCGGGGCTTGGGTGCTGTCGTAATACTTTTGCGAGAGGTTGTTCGCGTTGTAGGCATACAGACCGGAGGAGGAATTATTGGAGACGGCCCAGAGGATGGCGTTTGCGGTACCGAAGGCCGAGATGCTTGGGTTGGCTCCCGGGTACGTAAAGCCATCGGGGGTCGTGGAGGTGGGCTGGGCGGATAGACGTGCGTTGCTCAGGGCAAAGGATCGGACGGAGCTTCCTACAGAGCCAAAGTACACGTTGCCATTGAAGTAAGCGGGGTTGCTCCAAATACCGTTCGGGAGAACGCCGGGAAGCTCCTGGTAAAGTGTCGCGTTGGACGATGCGTCGAACTTGCCCATATTGTCGCGGTCGGCGAGGTAGAGATTGCCATCTTTGCCGGCTGCGGCAATCAGATGGCGCGTTTTGCCGGTATTGTCGGTGGCATCGGGCAGCAGCACAAGGCCACCCGAACCCAGGTCGGTGTCGCTACCCGATTCACTGACGGAGTTGTACATGGTCCAGTAGTCTTCTGCGATAAGGGACCCATTGACCAGGCCGAGTTTGATGAGCGCGTTGCCGAAGTCGCCTTTTGAAGGGAAGCCCTGGGCGTTGAGGGAAGTGTCGAAGGTGCCGTTGCCGAGCGAGTAGAAGATATTGCCCTGGGCATCGGCTCCGGGAGCGCCTCCGCTGTTCCATGGCCCGGCTTCGCTTCCGTTTGGAGCGAAGTTGAAGACGGAGGTCTGGTGGAGTGTTTGCTGGTTGTATCCGATGGTCCAGCCGGCGTAGGGCTCGAAGTCGCAATGAGAGCCCCATGTTGTGTAGACAGTTCCATTCAGCAGGAGCAGGCCGGGACGATCCTTATATTGCTTGGCCTGGAAGGTGTCAGCGCTTCCAGCTCCCGGCACACTGGCAGCGATGTTGATGGGGCTGCCCGATTGTTCGGCTCCGGTGGCGAGGTCGATGGAATGGAGGCGCTGGTAGTAGTTGCCCGCTGAGTCTTTGCTCATCGCCACGAGGTACGCCGTGCCGTTCGCTCCTGCATTGCGGTCGATGACGGGAGTGGCGGTAACTCCGATTTCCGGCGTGACCTGGTCGCAGCCGCGATCGTCTGAGGAGGTCTCGCCCGCACCGAGCATGGTCACATGCCAGTAGACGGTGCCGGAGTCGGCGTCAAAAGCGTAAACACTATCGTGCTCGGTGGCGGCTATGGTGACGTTGTGGCGGTGTCCGCTGATCATCAGCCCGGAAACATACAAGGGCTGAGCGTCTACCTTTCCGTCCATCGCCACGGTGAATAGTTTGCCGAAGCCGGTCGATGCGACGTTTTGCGGCGTTAGGATGCCCTCACCGAGATTTTGTCCGGTGCGGGCATTGTCGTTGTGGAAGGTGAGTACGTTCGCCATCTGTGCAGAACAGACGGTGGTGCCGATAGCGGCGGCAGCACCGAAACAAGCACAGGCGCTGACAATGGATCTAAGCGAGAGAGCATGCCGCATGAATCCTCCAGGGGAGTGATCGAGATAGAGTTTTGCAACCAAGGGGGAGAACGCGAAGTCACGCAGGCTAGATATCGTGCTTGGCGGTGGACTCTAGTCGCAACCGGTATTCGAAGCATGCGCCGGTCGCGCTGGTTCACCTACAGGGGAGGGCAGTAGGACATGTTGTCGGAACAGAGAAGGAACGATCCTCCGCTCTTTTTGCTGCATTCTTTGGTGCAGATGTTATGCCGCTGGAGCTTGCCAGTGGTCGGCGAGAATCGCGACGATTTTGTCTGGAGCAGGGTTTCGTCATAATTCTACGCGAGAGTCACTCTGCGGAGACCGCGCAGGGAGTTCGCCAGGAAAATCGCATCCGCAGCAAGCAAATCAGGCAGAGATAGGACGCATTCTTTGGCTGAGGGGCTGGTGTCGAGCAGGTGATGGCGGAATACTCCTGGCAACACACCACATTGCAAAGCTGGGGTGAAGAGTTTGCCCGCGCGTTCGATGAAGACATTGCTGATCGCGCCTTCGGTCAGCTCGCCACGTTCGTTGAGGAAGAGCACGTCCTCGAAACCTTCAGCGCTCGCCCGGCGATACTCCTCGTCATAGAGACTTCGTTGCGTGGTCTTATGGCGAAGGAATACGTCAGTGGAACAAGTCCGCCGGGCCGACAGGCAGACGCGCCCTGCAGAACTCGAATCGGCCAACGGGGTTGCTGCGATAGTGATTTTCCCAGACTGATCGAGCAGCAGACGCACACGGTGGTTGTCCAGCACACGAAGACGCTCGGTAGTTTTGGAGAGCTCCGAGATGATGGCTTCGCGATCGAACGGTACATCAAAGTAGCCGGCGGAGGCCTCGAGTCTGTCCAAGTGCATCGACAGATGAGAAAGGCTGCCTTGCCACAGCATCGTTTCTATTAACTGGAAGGTCACGTGGCTGCGGGTAATAAAAGCTGCTTTCAACTTGCACTCGTGATACTCCTCGCCCGCATCAGAGTCCGCAACGATGCCACTGCCAACGCCCATGCGCGCCTCCGTATCTTTAATCACAAGCGTGCGAATGGCTACGTTGAAGGTGGCGTTTCCGTCAGGGGAGATGTAGCCGATTGCGCCCGTGTAGATGCCGCGCGGCTTCTGCTCCAGTTCGAGGATGATCTGCATGGTGCGAATCTTTGGCGCTCCGGTGATGGAGCCGCTCGGGAAAAGAGCCTTGAAGATTTCGTAGTACGTGAGTGCCGGGCGCAGGGTCCCCGACACAGTGGAGGTCATCTGCAGCAGGGTTCGATAGCGCTCGACCGAGAAGAGGTCATCGACCTGAACGCTGCCCATGGTGCAGATGCGCCCGAGATCGTTGCGCAGGAGGTCGACTATCATCAGATGTTCGGCGCGGTTCTTTTCGTCTGTTCGCAGATGAAGTGCAGCTGCCGCATCCTCCTCGGCGTCCAATCCTCGTTGCATGGTTCCCTTCATCGGACGTGTCGTGATCTGGCCGGCTTCGATACGGAAGAAAAGCTCCGGCGAAAGCGAAAGGATGGAGTCGCCCGCAATATTGAGGAATGCGCCATAAGAGACCGGCTGTTGGGTGACGAGAGTAGCGTATGCTGCTTCGGGCGAGACGGCCATAGGCAGCGAGACACTGTCGGTAAAGTTGACCTGGTATGTATCGCCTGCCTGGATATATTGCTGGATGCGTTCGATACGAGATCGGTAGTCCGGCTCTGAGATGTTGAGCTCAACGGATTCCGCAACACGCACCAGTGAGGGCTCCGACGTCGATTCCGCACTCTGGTCGTGGAGGATCGGTTGATGCAGGAAGACCAGCGGATCGCGATACACGCCAAACCAGGCGAGCGGCAGAGGCTGCTTGCTGGGGATGATTTCACCGACGCGCTCGAAGTGATACCCGCATTCGTAACTCAGGTATCCGGCAACATGAAAGCCTGCAGCGAGCGCTTGTTCGATCTCGCGGAACATTTGGGAAAGCTCGTCGAGCCGGGACGCGACCAGAATCCGTGCCGGATCGCGAAAGAGCAGGCTTTTCTGATTGGCAGCATCGAAACGAGAGGTTTGCAGGAGTACAGAGTTTTCGCTCCGAGCGACAAGCGGTAGCACATGCGCGGGAAGGTGCGTCCACTCGGTCAATCGTCCTCACTCCTGTCTTCAAAATACTTGAAGCGATGCAAGCGGTATACACTTTTGTCCTCGAAACAAGCATAAGAAACGCGTGCCCTGAGGTGCTGGATGAACCATCATGCTGCACCCGCGAAAAGAGAACTTGTGAAAGAAAATGGAAAGAGCGTCTTGCGGAAGCAGTTGATCCAGGCTGGATACTACGGCGCATTTTTGCTGGCCATTGCAACGGGCGTGGCCCTGACAACCCTGGGTCATCGCGCCCATGCGCAACAGCTCAAACTCCGCCGAGGTGACGCAACCGTTCTGGTGGACCCGTATGCGCCGAACATCGTTCGTGTCAGTCTCAGCTTACGCCGGGAGGACGCCCTGGCTGCACCTGGGTACGGCATCTCTGCGGCTCCAGAAAGCGCAGGGTGGCACTTACAGGGGAGCGATGCGGGCGATGTACTTCGCTCGGCGCGCATGGTGGTGACGGTGGCGTCGGAGCGCAAGAGTTCGGGTCCGCAACCGGACACGGCAAAGTTCTTCAGCGGGTCGACGCCAGGTGTAGGGATTTCGATCACGACACCAGAGGGAGCCAGTCTGCTTCAGATGCGCGGATGGCAGATGTCGGTCCCTAACCACAAGGACGGCAATGCGGATCTTCTGTACGACCGCCGGCCGACTGATCCTCCGTTCTTCCAGGTGGGCGCGACGTTCGCTTCGCCTCCCGACGAGCACTACTATGGCCTCGGACAGAATCAGGAGGGGTACCTTGATCGCCGTGGGCATGCCGTGCGGTGCGCGCATGATTACAACGCTCCCGGCGGCCAAAGTGTATGTGTGCCTTTTGTAGTTACAAATAAAGGTTACGGCATTGTCTGGGACAATCCTTCGGCGACCACGGTGTCTTTTGGTTTCAACGAAGTTACGCGCTGGACTTCCGACGTGGGCCAGCGGGTTTCGTTTTTCGTCATTGCGGGCAAGAGCTACGATGAGATTTACGCAGGCTACCGGCTGCTGAGCGGAGATGTGCCGATGCTGCCGAAGTCAGCCTACGGTTACATCCAGTGCAAGCAGCGCTACCGCAGCCAGGCAGAGTTGCTCGCGGTGGCCAAAGGGTATCGCGAGCGCCATCTTCCCATCGATGACCTGGTTGTCGACTGGTTCCATTACACGAAGATGGGCCAGATGGACATGGACCCGAAGTACTGGCCGGACCCTCAGGCGATGAACAAGCAGCTGCACGCGATGAACTTCCACACGATGATCAGCGCGTGGCCGCGCTTCGTTCCCGAGGATCGCTACTACGCCACGGTACTGAAGAACGGATGGTTCATGCATCTCGCTGACGGCACGCCGACCGACGGTCTGCCCTACGATCGCGCGGGCTCGGACATCGATACTACGAATCCGGATGCGGCGAAATGGTTCTGGGGCGTAGTGAAGGACAACTACGTGCGGATGGGATTCGATTCGTTCTGGGCCGACGAGACGGAGCCCGACATCGCACCGGCCGGAAGCTTCTATCACGTTGGGCCCGGGACGCAGTTCTTCAATGTATATCCTCTGTTTCACACAGCCGCCTTTTACAAGGGCATGCGTGCGGATATGCCGGAGCGTGCGTTGATCCTGGCGCGTGCGTCCTATCTTGGCGCGCAGCATAACGGCACAATCTTCTGGTCGTCGGACATCAGCGGCACATGGGACACGTTGAAGCGGCAGTTGCCGACGGGCATCAACTTCGTGGCGTCAGGTATGCCGTATTGGAGCACGGACATCGGGGGGTGGCAGGATTTGCCGTCCTATCACAAGCCGGAACACACGCCTCTACTGGACCCGAGCGACGCGCGAGACAACGTCGGGCACAATGACGACTATCCCGAGCTGTATACGCGCTGGTTCGAGTATGGGGCCTTTCAGCCAAACTTCCGCACTCATGGCGGCCGAAAGCACAATGAAGTGTGGTCGTATGGCAAGCAGGCCGAGCCGATTCTTGAGAAGTATCTGCGTCTGCGCTACGAACTGATGCCGTACATTTACTCGCTGGGCTACCAATCGCATCAGACCGGAGCGCCGTTCATGCGAGGTCTATTCATGGACTTCGGCGCCGACCCGAACGTGGCAAATATCGGGGACGAGTATATGTTCGGCCCTGCGCTTCTGGTTGCGCCAGTGACAGAGCAGGGCCGCACCTCCCGGACCGTCTATCTGCCGGCAGGCACGGATTGGTACAACTTCTGGACGAATGAGCGTGTGCATGGCGGCCAGAGCCTCACCGTGAACGCGCCGATCGACACCATTCCACTCTTTGTCCGAGCAGGCTCTGTGCTTGCCCTGGGTGAGCCCGTAGAGAGCACGAACCAAGTGCAGAAGATCGCGCGGTTGAAAGTCTATCCGGGAGCGGACGGCGACTTTGATCTCTACCGCGACGATGGTACGACCTATGGCTACGAAACGGGCGAGTTTGAGCTGACACACCTGCACTGGTCGGATGTGACGCAGAAACTTTCGCGCTCGGGTGCTGCGCTCCTTGTGGTGGCGGAGAAGGGCCTGGTTGAAGTGGCTGGAACAAAGTAGCCTTGGCTGCAAGCTGCTTGCCATTTACGATGCCTATCAAGTGACCGGCTGCTCCTACAGCAGTGCAGCTTCGGGTCGCTCGTCACCGTAAGGACTGACCAGGGCAGCGTGGCGTGTCTCGTGGTCGCCGTCGGCAGAGTATTAGAGGCTTATGCCAGATGAGGGGGCGTCTGCGTAGATCACCATCCAAAGGCTCCTCGGTACAACTCGCACTCTACTCCTTCCGCCAGCAGGTACACCGAGAGAACATCGAACCGCACTGAGATGTTTCCGCGCAGCTTGTCAGGAAATGTTTTGAGGTAGGCGCGTGCCATCCTGTGGAGCATCTGCTGCTTATCTTTGTCTACGGCAGATTCCGCGGTGATGCCGCCGCGTTTGCTGCGCGATTTTACTTCGATAAAGCAGAGCCATTCCCCATTCCATGCGATGAGGTCTACATCGCCCGAGAGCTTTACGCTTTTCCATCTGTGAGCCACGACGGTGTAGCCCATCTTGCGAAGATAGAACAGGGCTTCACATTCGCCACGCTCGCCTGTCGCAAGATGTGCTGCGAGCCCGGGCTCGCCTCGCCTGCGGGTTGCGAGCGCTTCGGCCTTTCTCATCGTCCAGAGTTGCAGGTCGAGCCATCTTGAGGCGAACATGTTTTCTCCCGCTCGAACAATCTTATGTCGACATTCTCTTGGACGCGAGGGGTGTTAGCCCTCAATGCTTGACCCACATGAAGGTGCAGCGGCAAAGCACAGACCGATGGCGCACTTGTTCGAGGGTGACTATAAGATCAGCGGCGAGACATAGGGCCACGCTTACATGCCGGAACGGAGGTCGCGCGGTGCGGACTCGTAGAGTTTTCTCCAGGCTCTTCGCAGTTGTCTTGCCGATCCGAATCCGGACCGCTCGGCCACCTGCTCCATATCGAGGCTGGTCTGGCTTATGAGTTCGCGAGCGAGCGCAACCTTGAGCCTGTTCTTGTAGTCGGTGATGTGCATGCCGGAATACTCCTGAAAGAGCCGGGTGAGGTGGCGGCTACTCGCGCCTGCGATTTTAGACAGCTTGCGGAGAGTCCAGGCGCGGGTGGGATCGGCGGCGATGGCGTCCTGCACGCGATGGATTGCGGGGTGAATGTGGTTGCGTCCTTCGACCCAAGGCGATAGTTGAGGATCGGAGCCGCTCCTGCGAAGATAGACGACCATGTAGCGAGCGATGGCGATCGCGCAGGAGTCGTTCGTGTACTGGGCTACGATGTGGAGCATCAGGTCTACGCCAGCTGTCACGCCCGCGCTCGAATAGCGATCTCGATCTTCGACGTACAGCCGGTTTTCGAGCACCTTTGCGGCCGGCGCGACCTCGGCGAGTTCGGCGTAGGAGCCATGATGGGTAGTGCAGTTGTGTCCGTCAAGCAGGCCGGCGCGGCCGGCGAGCAGCGCCCCGGAGCAGATAGAAACGACCTTGTGGCCCGGCCGCACCACGCCACTGAGCCATGCGACGATAGCCCTGTTGCTGCTGTCATCGCGGGGGGCTGCGATCTCGCTGCCGGGCAGCATCATGTAGTCCACATCTCCCGCGAGCATTACCATGGCGCCGCCGGGAAGCGCTTTGGGTAATGGCTGGATGTTCGACAGGCTCATGCCGATCGAACATGTCACGGAGGTGGCCGGTCCTACGTAGTGGACCTCAAAGCGCACCTCACCCTGCTCGCGATTGGCTACGCGCAGCACCTCGAGCGGACCGGCCACATCGAGCAGCAACATTCGCTGCAGCAGGACAACGTACACGGCAACAACGATCATCGGCTTGCTCCTTTGCTCGCTCCTCTTGCCTGCTGCTGGAGCTACGCGGCTGAAGCTTGCGTTACATTGTCGAGCGCCTGCTGCACGGTGACGATGCGTGCGAAGCGATCTTCGAGGACGAGTTCGGTGCGCTCTCTGATCTCTGCCGTACTCCACTGCCTCCCATGGCGGTCCTGCATGGGAAAGGTGAGCGTGGCTTCAGTGACGTAGTCGACCTGGTATCCGCTGTCGGAGGCGTGGCGGGTGGTGGTTTCGCAGCACTGCTCTGTGCGGATGCCGGACACAATCAGCCTTCGAATGCCGTGCTGTACCAGCCACACGTCGAGACCACTCCCAACGAGTGCGCTGTGGCTGTGCTTGTGAAAGGTGGCGTCGGGCGAGATGGTCAAGCCCTCGATGGTTTTTACCCACCCGGATGCAAGCGAAAACGCGCCAGAGTCTTCGACGTGAAATATCTGGATGATCGGTATCTCTTCCGCTCGCGCCCCATCAATTAGGGCTTGGAGCTTTTTGATGAAGCTGGGCAACTCTTCACCGGAAAAGTAAGGTCGGTGGCGGAAGGACTCCTGAGCATCGATGACGAGCAGCGCGGTTTCGGATCTGGACATGGATGTTACTCCTTTGTTCGGCAGCTTTGCCCCGCCGATGAGCTGATTCTATGCAGTCCTCAAGCTCAGCGAAAGGTTTCTTTCAGCCGAAGAGAGGACAAAAAAAGACAAACCTTTTGTCATTCACGAAATGATGGGGTTGAGCTACATGCGGGAGTGCCTGCTCGATATGCCATGGATCAGGCCCTCTCGATTGTCCGACAGGTTTGGACCAACAGCAGCCTAAGGTGCGCGATCAGGAGACAGCGATTTTTCGGTCATGAAGCGCCAGGGTCGGGCAGGCGATGCTGCGGGTGGGAGGCAAGGGATCCAAAAGGGTGCTTGAGGCTGGGGACGTGCTCAGCGTTGCGTCTCATAATTCGCCCATTGCCTCGAGCCCCATACCCTGCGATACTTAACCGTGCCCACCACGCACACATTTCAAAAACATATAAAGAGGTCGCGGACATGTCTGCAAAGTACATCTTCGTAACGGGCGGAGTTGTGTCTTCACTCGGCAAAGGCCTGGCTGCAGCCTCGATCGGTTGCCTGCTTGAGTCGCGCGGCATCAAGGTCAATCTGATGAAGTTTGATCCGTACCTGAACGTAGATCCGGGTACGATGTCGCCCTTCCAGCACGGAGAAGTGTTCGTGACCGACGATGGCGCCGAGACCGATCTCGACCTGGGGCACTACGAACGATTTACGCATGCCCGACTCACGCGTGACAACAATCTGACTACGGGGCGGATCTACGAGCAGATCATCACGAAGGAGCGGCGGGGCGACTACCTGGGCAAGACGGTCCAAGTAATCCCGCATGTGACCAATGAGATCAAGAATGCGATGCGAAAGGTGGCGGCGGACTGCGAGGTGGCGATTGTCGAGATTGGAGGAACTGTCGGGGATATTGAATCGCTTCCGTTCCTCGAAGCAATTCGCCAGATGCGCCAGGATTTGGGTCGCGAGAATACCTGCTTTGTGCATGTAACGCTGATTCCGTGGATTGCTGCGGCGCAGGAACTGAAGACCAAGCCGACGCAGCACTCGGTCAAGGAGATGCTCTCAATTGGTATCCAGCCGGACATCTTGCTTTGCCGCTCGGACCGCGCAGTGCCTCGTGAGATGCGTAACAAAATCGCGCTGTTCTGCAATGTGGAAGAGCCAGCCGTCATTGCCGCGCGCGATGTGGCAAGCATATACGAGGTGCCGCTGACCTTTGCGGCTGAGGGCGTGGATGCGCTTGCGCTCAAGTATCTGCGGATTGAAGCGAAGGCGCCGGACCTGTCGCGGTGGCAGGATATCGTGCGGCGCGCTTACCATCCTCAGGATGAGGTCTCGATCGCGATCGTAGGAAAGTATGTGGAGTATGAGGACAGTTACAAGTCGCTGAAGGAGGCGCTGGTGCATGGTGCGCTCGCGCACAATCTGAGGCTGAAGGTGACCTGGATCGAGGCGGAGGGACTGGAGACGCGTGACGAAAACGGCAATGCCACCTCAGGGTACGTGGAGCAGCTTGAGGGCTTCGATGGAGTGCTGGTTCCGGGCGGCTTTGGCAAACGCGGCATAGAAGGCATGCTGAACGCAATCCGCTATGCGCGCGAGACGGGCACGCCATACTTTGGGATTTGCCTTGGGATGCAGACGGCCTGCATCGAATATGCGCGCAATGTGTGCGGGCTGAAGGGCGCGAACTCGGGCGAGTTTGACCCGGCCACACCGTACCGCATCATTTATAAACTGCGCGAGCTCACCGGCGTGGAGGAAATGGGCGGCACGATGCGGTTGGGCGCGTGGGACTGCGTGATGGAGCCGGACTCGCTGGCCGCCAGTGCGTATGGAACAACGGAGATCTCGGAGCGACACCGTCATCGCTACGAATTCAATCGTGAGTACGAGGCTGTGCTGACGGGAGCAGGCTTGCGGCTGACCGGAACCACGCCGGACTCCACCTATGTTGAGATCGTCGAGATTCCGACGCATCCGTTTTTTCTGGGTTGCCAGTTTCATCCTGAGTTCAAGTCGAAGCCGCTCGAGCCACATCCGCTGTTTCGCGACTTCATCGCGGCAAGCTATCAAAATCGGATGGCCACGGGGCAGGAACTTCGCGTCGAATCGAGCATGCGGTCCAGCTAAGCTTTGGCTCGCTGCATCGACCAGGCTGCGCAGTGTACACAAGCTGCAGATCCTAAGAATGGTGCGTCTGTGGCGAAGCTTTCAGCGAAGATGCTTTTCGCGGCATCAAGGATTGCGCGGTGAACCGGGTCTCACCGGAGGCTTTGTTCCGCTGGAACCCCTTTCTGTAGACTTGAACGCACAACTTATGTTCTCCATCCTGCGCTATCAGCTTCTGCTCTGCCTTTCAGCCTCTGGTGTTCTAGCTCAAACCGCAGTTCAAACGCGAAGTGCGGACCCTGGTCTTCGCACGATCGAGCAGGCGAATCAGAACTTGACGGGCACACCGCCGCAGGGAGCGACGTGGAGTCCCGACGGCAGGCGGCTTACGTATCTCGCGTCCGAGGATGATGCCAATGGCAAAGCGGGGGACATCGTCCAAGTGGACGCGGCTATGGGACATGCAAGCGTTCTGGCGTCTGCCGCACAGCTCGATAAGCTCTCGTCCGACGCAATCAATGAGAAAGACAAGGACCACCGCGCTCGCTATGGCATGTCGTCGTACATCTGGGCGGATGATTCTAAACATCTGCTGCTGGACAAGGGTGGGCGGCTTTGGCTGTATGACATTGCATCGGCTACCGGAACCTTAGTCGTCGATACGAAAGCAGGTTCGGGGGACGATCCTAAGTTTTCGCCCGATGCTGCGAGCGTTTCGTACCTGCGCAATCACAATCTTTACGTTCATCCCATGGCGGGGGGAGGCAAGGAGGTTGCGCTCACGGATACCGTGGCCGACACGCTGCTGAACGGCGAGGTCGACTGGGTGTACCTGGAAGAGCTGGATGTGCGCAGCAACTACTTCTGGTCGCCAGACTCGAAGTCCATTGCCTATCTTCAGATGGATGAGGCCAAGGTGCCGCAGTACCCGATCACGGACTGGACTCCGACGCACGCCACGATCGACACGCAGCGCTATCCACAGCCGGGCGACGCGAATCCTGCGGTGCGCGTGGGCGTTGTTCCCGCGAAAGGAGGCCGGACGAAGTTCATCGAGGTTCCCTTCAGCGCGAATAACGACTACATTCCGCGATTCGGCTGGGTGGATGCGAATACTGTCTATCTCGAGGTCCTGACGCGCGACCAGAAACGTTTAAACCTCTATTTTGCGGATGCGCGTTCGGGCAAGACCCGCCTTGTGTACACCGATACGGACAGCAAGTACCTGAACTTCAGCTCCGATCTGTACGTTCTTCCGCAGGGCCGGTTCCTGCTTACGAGCTGGCGTGATGGCCACACGCACGTTTATCTCTACCAGTTCGAGGAGCACAATCCGCTGGCTGCCGAAGCGACGCTGGTGCGCCAGCTTACCAGCGGCGATTACGAGATCGAAAACGTGGAGAGCGTCGACGCGAAGTCGGGAACGGTCTTCTACACCTCGAATGAAGGCTCGCCGCTTGAAAACAATCTCTGGTCGATCAAGCTGGATGGGAGTGGGAAACAGAAACTCACCTCGGGGCAGGGTGTGCATCAAACGATGGTCTCGCCGGATGGCCGGTATTTCACGGACCAGACGAGCAGTTCGACGACACCTCCTGTGGTGAGCCTTTGCGCGGTCGGCCAGAGCTGTTCGGCGGTCTGGCACTCGAAGCCGTTTACTTCGGCGACCGGGGTTACGTCGACGATGGTCAACTTCACGGCAGCGGACGGCGTTACGAAGCTTTATGGGCAGCTGACATTGCCTGTGGCGGCGGGGGCGGCGTCGGTCCCGCTGATCTTGAATCCTTACAACGGCCCCACTCCTTCGAGCAGCATACGGAATGCGTTCGGGCATGGGCAGGTGTTCAACGAGCTGCTGGCGCAGCATGGGTTTGCGGTGCTGGATGTGGACGCGCGTGGGACGGGAGGCCGAGGGCGGGAGTTCCAGCAGGCTGCGTACCGCAACTTCGGTCCGGTGCAGTTCTCCGACCAGATGGCGGCGCTTGACCAGGTGCTGGCGCGATATCCGCAGCTCGATCCCAAGCGCGTCGGATGGTGGGGCTGGAGCTGGGGCGGGACGTTCACGCTGTATGCGATGACGCATACTGACCGCATTCGGGCCGGTGTGTCTGTGGCTCCAGTGACGGATTGGCGTAACTACGACTCCATCTATACAGAGCGATACCTGGGACTTCCGAGCGCGGAGGCTGAGGTCTACACGGCCGACTCGCCTACAAGCTCTGCGGGGAAGCTGAAAGGGAGGCTGCTGATTGCGCATGGAACGGGCGACGACAACGTTCACCTGGCGAATACGATCCAGTTCCTCCAACCGCTGATCGAGGCTGGAATTCCGTATGACCTTCAACTCTTCCCGCGGAAGACGCACTCGATTGCGGGTTCTGCGGCGCGGAATGAGCTTTTTGAGCGGATTCTTTGGCAGTTTGAGACGTATCTGAAACCGTCGGAGCCAGCGCGTTAGGTGGAGACGGGCGGGGCGGGGTGGCTTGGTCTGCGAGGCGGTAGTTGGGGGGGGGGGGGGGGGGGGGGGGGGGGGGGGGGGGG
>JALYVA010000073.1 GCA_030853485.1 Acidobacteriota bacterium | reverse complement strand
CGCTTGGGCTTCCTGATCCAGCACGGACACCCAGCATGCAGGACTTCGACTATTCCAAATTCGACGCGGACATCTAGCGCCTCAGCTTTACCGGATGATTTGCTTCCGGTACGAAGTACGAACTCACCGGCATAATCGGCTCGGTTCCATTGAAGCCCGGGTTCCCCGGTGCCGGAAGGACCTTCGACCCATCGAATACAAATTGAAAAGTAAGCGGCTTGGTTGCAATAACCGGCTTGTATTCGTCGGCCCCTGGTTTCGAATTCAGATTGCAATCATCCAGAATCTTTTGTGGAAGGAGCGCTCTCCCCCCGCGGGCCTTTACAAGAAGGCCGACCTTTTCCGCATCGGAGTGCGGCAAAAAACTTACGGCTTTGATGTGGCCTGTCATGGCGTAACCGTCGTTCATGGCGACGCAACTGCCAAGACTATCGAGCACGGTAAAGAATATTCGATTAGGCCACCCGGCCTGTGGGTCGTGCCAGTTCAGATCGAGCAAATACAAGAACTCGTCTGCGACTCCCTGGTGCATGTCGCTCGATTCGCAAACCAATACGTCCCGCCCATCAGTTGCCTTCAGTTTCTTGCAATCACTTGCTATGTAACCCGGTCGATACCAAACCTTCTGATAACCGTGCCCGACCTCGCGCAGCAGAAAACTGCCACCTAAACTACTCGCATGCGAGTTGCATCCGATCGTGGTAACGATGGCCTCCTTCTCTCCAGGCGCTGTGAAGTGTCCAAATGTAATGGCACTAAGTTGCCATCCCTGCTCATCGTTCGGAAAGTCTGAGTCAGCCGGACATACAGTGCATGTCTGAGCATCCTTCGCATGGCCGGGGCAAACGATTTTCATGAACCGGGTCAGTTCGGGAGTGGAGAGCTTAGCCGCATCCGAGGGGATCGATTGCCCAAAGACCGGGAGCACAAGACCGAGCAACAGCAGAATTTTCATCATCGGACTATGTGCTGTTCGGCGACAATTAGACCACCTGGCTGACGACAATTAAAACTCCCGCTCGGCGACAACTAATGTGACCATCGAGAATCGCGCTCGAAGAGCGCCGAGGCCATGGTCACAGACGAGCAGGTGAGGAGGCTGAGAAAGTTGTCGAACACAGAAAAGAATCAAGAGCTTGCGGCGGCGAAGGCAGGGATGGACCCGACGACGGCGCGGCGGTATCTGAGGCGGGGACGGCTGCCCAGCGAACTGAAGAGAGATCGTCTGTGGCGGACCCGCGAGGATCCGTTCAGCGAAGTTTGGGACGCGGTTTACAAGCAGATTGAAGAGAGTCCGGGTCTGGAGGCCAAGACGCTTTTTGAGTGGTTGCAGCGAGAGCACCCAGGGCGGTTTAGCGATGGCCAGATCCGGACGCTACAACGGCGGATCAAACTATGGCGGGTGACCGAGGGGCCCGGGCAGGAAGTGTACTTCGGCCAGAAGCACATGCCGGGGCGACTGTGCGCGTCGGACTTCACGCACATGACCGAGCTGGAAATTAAGCTGGCCGGGCAGACATTCGAACACCTGGTGTATCACTTCGTGCTGACGTATTCGAACTGGGAAACCGGCACGATCTGCTACACCGAGAGCCTGGAGAGCCTGAGCGAGGGATGGCAGAACGCGGTCTGGGAGTTGGGTGCCGTGGCGGTCGAACACCGTACCGACAGCCTATCGAGCGCGGTGAACAACATGAGTAATCGGGAGGAGTTCAACCAGCGCTATGAAGGCGTGATGCGGTATTACGGGGTGAAGCCGCAGCACACCAATCCGGCAAGCCCGAATGAGAACGGGGATTGCGAGCAAAGTCATCATCGGTTTAAGCGGGCGGTGGAGCAGGGGTTGCTGCTGCGCGGGAGCCGCGACTTTCAAAGTATGGCCGAGTACGCGCAGTTTCTGAAAGATCTATTCGCGCAGCGCAATGCGGGGCGGCGGGCTCGCTTGGCAGAAGAGATGGCGGTGATGCGGGAGTTGCCGGCGCGGCGGATGGAATCGGCCAAACGGGAGCGAGTGAAAGTGGACTCGGGCAGTCTAATCCATATAGAGCGGAACTCGTATTCGGTGAACAGCCGATTGATTGGGGCGCAGGTGGAAGCGCGGATGTACGTGGACCATATCGAGGTTTGGTACGGGCAGAAAAAAGTGGAAGACCTGCCGAGGTTGCGCGGCCGGGGCAAGCATCGCATCGATTACCGGCACATCATCGAATGGCTGGTCCGCAAACCCGGCGCCTTTGAGAACTACCGGTATCAAGAGGACCTGTTTCCGACCAGCCGGTTCCGGATGGCTTACGATGCGCTGCGGCAAAACACGCCGCAGAGGGCCAGCAAAGAGTACTTGAAGATTCTGCAACTGGCGGCGGAGACCGGCGAGGTCCAAGTGGACGAGGCCTTGCGCGAAATGCTGGCAGGAGAAGAGGAAGTCGCGATTACGGTGGAATCCATCGCCGGAATGCTGGCTCAACTCGCTACCATCGCGCCGGTGACGATGGTGGAAGTGGCGCTGGTGGATCTGGCCAGCTTTGACCAGTTGTGCACGGAAATGGCGGTGCGGCAATGAGCGCGGTCGCGGATGTGCGCCCGGCTCTGCTGGAGCAGCTGAAGGATCTACGCCTGCCGACCGTGCGGGAATGCTACGAAGACACGGCGCGGCGGGCAGAACGAGAAACCCTGAGCTACGAGCAGTATCTGCTGGAAGTGATCTCGCGGGAATGCGAACAACGGCGCAAGAGCAAGGTCCAGCGGTTGTTGAAAGACTCGGCGCTACCGCTCGAGAAGTCACTGCAGAATTTCGATCTGAAGCGCTTGCCTGCGAAAGCCGCACGGCAGTTGCGAACGCTGCTGGACGGCAGTTTCCTGGACCGGAAAGAGAACGTTCTGGTGTTCGGCAATCCTGGATCGGGGAAGAGTCATCTTTTGACTGCTCTGGCCCAGGAACTGGTGGTGGTGAAAGAGCGCAAGATGCACTTCACCAAGTGCGCGCTGTTGATGCAGGATCTACTGGCCGCCAAGCGGGACCTGCGGCTGAGCCGTGAGATCAAACGGCTGGCTCGCTTTGACGGATTGATCATCGACGATCTGGGTTACTTGCAGCAGAGCCGGGACGACATGGAAGTAGTGTTCACATTGTTGGCCGAGCGTTACGAACGCGGCAGCGTTCTAATGACCAGCAATCTGCCGTTCTCCAAATGGGAAGCCATCTTCAAAGACGCCATGATGACGGCCGCCGCTATCGACCGCTTGGTGCACCATAGCGTGATCATCGAACTGAACATACCGAGTTACCGCGTGGAACACGCCAAGAAGAATCAGCAAGCGGAACGAGAAAACGGATGACCAGCCAGCCAAAAACCACATCGGCAAAAAACAGACCTGTGGAAATGACGGTGCCGTGGAAAGCCTGGAAAACCAACCCCAGGTTTTCCACCCTTCCCACCGCCCCTTGGAAATCGCTCCGCGATTCCCACATTCCCACAGCTCCGGCGACGGGTCTTTTTTATATTTCGAAGCAAGAACCGGACGGCCGGGGCTTCGCCCCTGGCCGACGAGCTACAGAGTAGTTGTCGTTGATCGGGAGAAATAGTTGTCGTCAGCCCAAAGATATAGTTGACGCCGGACAATGTGCTATCCCATAAAGCAGCTCTGCTCCTGTGATTGCGGAGATGCACGCTATTTCATCCTGGAGAGTCCGGCTAATCGAGCGCGAGCTGCCGTTGACTTGCCTTTAATGATATAGCTGACCATTTTGGTGGCGAGCATGTAGAACCGGGTCATAGTTCTTCCAGTAGCTCGGGAATGCCCCGCGCGCGTTCTGACAGGAAAATCATCGGCGAAACCAGCACTGTCGAGGGCAGCATAGATCTCATCTCAGCTTGCCGGAGCTTGGGAGAGGATGAGATCGCCGCTCTGAGGATCGCGGCGCACATAGAATTCATCGCTCGTAAAGCGATACTCGGCCGGAATCGTGACATGCTGGCTCCTGCCGCTCATGA
>JALYVA010000046.1 GCA_030853485.1 Acidobacteriota bacterium | reverse complement strand
GCATACGCTATCTCGGTGGTCGCCATCGTCGCGCTTGGAGCGACTCTAGCGTTTGCAGGTGGCGAGATGGGCGAGACGATGAAGCGCCTGCTGCACGTCGGCATCGCCGTCTGCTGCGTCGTCTTCGCCGCTCAGGTGATGTCGTCGTTCATCGGCCAGGCTGCGGAGATATCCCTCCTTTTCCCTGTACACGCAATCACGGCCTCGTTCGGTACGTTTGTCGCACGAGGATAGCTGGATTACGAACCAGCCGGGAGGGGGTTGATCTTTCGGCCTCCTCCCAAAATTTCAAGGAGAGTGACGTGGAAGACGCGGAACAGACGATCATGCGGACATCATTGAGCAGACCGCAACAACTTCTCGGCGGAGACAGAGAGATGGTCATCATGGCCGGGCTTGGCTCGGCCTTGATGGCAGTGAGCGTCATGACGTTCCTGTCGTTCTTGCTGGCGATCGGCGGATTCAGCGTCATCGTAGCGGTGCTCGCGAAGATCGGCAAAGCGGACCCGATGATGCGCAAGGTGTACAGCCGCCACCTGCAATACAAGGATTTCTACCCCGCTAAGAGCGCGGTGACTTCGGTGGGCAAGACCCCGAAGCGGAGTTGGAGATAAACATGTTTGGAGAAACACGCAAACAGCCACATGGATTAGCCGATCTCCTGCTGTGGTTTGGCTTGGTGGATGACGGCATCGTTCTGCAAAGAGACGGGTCACTATTAGCCGCCTGGGAGTACCGGGGTCCCGATCTGCAATCGGCGACGCACGCGGAGATGGCCGCCATTGCACGGCGGCTCAATCGGATTCTGCGCCTTGGAAGTGGATGGATGATCCAGGTGGACTCGTTCCGTTCGTTTTCGAGCGGATATGCGCCGGTCGGCGCATTCCCTGACGAGGTGACGGCCCTGATCGACAGCGAGCGGCGCGAGCAGTTCGGTCAGGAGGGTAGCCACTTCGAGAACGAATACTATCTTGTCTTGACGTACATGCCTCCCATCGCGGCGTCGGAGAAGTTGCATGGATTCATAATGTCGCAGCCCGCCGAGGGCCGGAGGGGCGGAATCAACGCTGGCGCGGAGGCGCTGCGGTACTTCAAAGCAAAAATTCGGCAATTTGAAGATGTGTTCTCGGCACAGTTTCCCGTGACTCGCCTTAAGGCGAGCGTAACGAATCTCGGCGACGGATACGAACGGGTGGACGATCATCTGCTTGCCTATCTTCGGCGCTGCCTGACAGGAATCAAAGGTCCGGTACTCCAGCCCGAGATTCCGGTCTTTCTAAACGATCTGCTGGCGATGGAAGACTTTCGCGGCGGCATGGACACGATGATGGGCGACCGTCATCTCCGTACCCTATCTGTCGATGCCTTCCCCCGCGCCACATATCCCGGTGCGCTGTCGGTGCTCGATACCGTTCCCTGCGAATACCGTTGGAATACGCGGGCAATCCTGATGGACCCATCCGAGGCGCAGGGGACCATCGGCAAGATCGGCAAGAAGTGGAAGTTCCAGCAGCGCGGCTTAAAGGACCAGATCTTCAAATCGAGTGGCGGGGGCCAACTGAACCAGTGGGCGATGTCGATGGTTGCGGACTCGGACAGCGCGCTTGCCGAAGCCACATCTGGCGAAGTGCATTTCTGCTATCTATCTTCGTCCATCATCCTGCAGCAGAAGTACAAGAAGTTCCTGGACCACATCATTGGGGAGTTTCGTAAGGTGCTCATCAATCGCGGCTTCGGCGTGAGGGTCGAGGAAATCAATGCGGTCGATAGTTTTTTGGGAACACTCCCTGGCAATGGCGTTGCGCAGGTTCGACGGGTGATCGCGCATACCCGCAATTACGTGGACCTCATGCCGATCTCGGCGGTGTGGGCGGGCGAGAAGACAAACCCTTCCGCCCTGATGCCGCCGAACTCTCCTCCGCTGCTCTATGCCGCCACACAAGGCGGCACTCCTTACCGGCTGAATCTACATGATTACGACGTAGGCCACACCTTGATTGTCGGTCCAACCGGCGCAGGCAAATCCGTTCAGTTGGCGCTCTTCGTCGCCCAGTGGTTCAGATATCCAAACGCTCGGGTCTTCGCTTTCGATAAGGGCCATTCCTTATATGCCCTCGCGAAAGCTGCCGATGGACGATTCTATGACATCGGCGAAGGCGGTCTGTCGTTCCAACCGCTCCGAGACATCGATCAGGAGTCGGAGTTCGGCTGGGGCCAGGAGTGGGTCGAGACCGTTCTGCGGATGCAAAAGGTGGAGATCGGACCTGCGGAACGGAGCACGATCCATCGCGCTCTGCGCCAGCTTGCAAGCGCGCCTCGGGAGAGGCGCACGCTAACGGAGTTGCAGGCAAACCTTCAGGACGAACATCTGAAAGCAGGACTCGATCCTTATGTCATCGACGGTGCTCTCGGCGGTCTGTTGGACTCTCGCAACGATGGACTGACAACTTCGCGGTTTGTAGTCTGCGAGATGGAGACGCTGTTGAGCGGCTCCTTTGGCGAGGCGACCATAATGGCCATCCTGCTTTATCTATTCCGGCGCATGGAACGTGCTCTCGATGGAAGTCCCACGCTTGTCCCAATCGATGAAGCATGGCTCTTCCTAAAGCATCCTGCGTGGCGGGACAAAATTCAGGATTGGTTGAAGACGCTGCGCAAGAAGAATGCCATTGTCGTGCTGGCGACGCAGAGCATGGCCGACATTAGAGAGTCGCCAATCGCATCCGCGATCCTCCAGAGCACAGCGACGAAGATTTACCTGCCGAACAGCGAAGCAGGAAACGCAGGGATGCGACAGTTCTACGAATATGCAGGACTGAACAGTCGCGAGATCGAGCTGCTGCAGACAGCCACACCGAAGCGCGACTACTACGTTGTCCAGCGCCTCGGCCGCCGCATGATCTCCTTCCGTCTCGGTCCAGTGGCGCTCGCCTTCCTGGGAGTCCCCGGCCAGCGGGATAGAGCCCGGATCGAAGCTCTGGCCCAGGAGTACGGTGAGGGTTGGATCTCGGTGTGGATGAAGGAACGGAAGGTCCGAAAAGAATGGATCGATTTCTATGAAGGAGCACATAAACATGCAATCCAGATGGTTAGCTAAAGGAACCAGTGCAGTCGCGATGGCCACTATCATGGCCACCGTCACCCTCAACCCCCCGGTCGCCCACGCTGGTGTTCCGGGAGTCTTTGCAACCGAGTACACGCAGCTGCTCAACTACGTGGAACTCGTCGGCTCGCTCGAAAAACAGGTGATGATGGTGGAGAATCAGCTCACCGAGATCGCCGACATGACCAAGCACGGCATCACGATCAGCAATCAATTATTCGGAACGGTAGGCTCGGACATCGCAAATCTCCGGCAGATCGTCAACACCGGCCAGGCGCTCTCCTACACCATGAGCAATATGGACGGGGCATTTCGGCTTCGGTTTCCGGGCTACTCGACATCCACTAACTACGGCCAGTCTTATCAGACATGGAGCCAAACCAGTCTCGATAGCACCCTTGGAGCTCTGAACGCTGCGGGCCTACAGAACTCTCAATTCGATAGCGACACGGCGGTGTTGCAGACATTAGAACAGCAGAGTACCTCGGCGGTTGGAAGGATGCAGGCGTTAGAGGTCGGCAATCAGATCGCGGAAAACCAGTCGGAACAACTGATAAAGCTTCGGCAGCTCATGATGGCCGACATACAGAGCAAAGCATCTTATCAGGGGTCTCTTGTGCAGGCCGAAGCCACCAAGCAAGCCAACTCTGACGCGTTTTTCGGCCAGACGCAAATTACAAGTGACGGTGTGAAGTTTTAAACAGGAGAAAACGATGAAAAGAATTGGCATGTGTGTACTGGGAACAGGGCTGGTCCTGATTGCAGGATGCCGCACGGTTGAGAAAAGCGAAATTGTGAAGATTTTCCAAGCTGCCGGTGGTGGAAATGCAAATCAGGCCACATCTGACGGTATTGTTCAGTTCTTGGCCAAACACGATGAGACGCGGCAACAGCTAACCCCGCTCTGCAAAGAAAAGGAGTCGAAAGCACCCGCGGATTGGTCAACCACCGATGAAGGAAGGATCTGCGCTGGGAATGACAGAGCGAACTTCTTTGGTAAGACAAAGATTGAGTCCGACGGTACTAAGTTCTGAGGCAGGCAAATGGTGGCCACAAGCAAGAAGATGTTCATTGTCGTGATCGGAGCGTTGGCTTTGGCCACGACTGCTCAAGCCCAAAATCCTTCTGATGTAGGCAGTACCTTCCAGCAGATTGGACAGGCGGCGAACGCGTGGATCCCCACCATCATGCATGAGGCCGCCTTCCTCTTCTATGTATTGGCAGCCCTGGATTTCGCATGGGGAGCGCCGCAACTGCTCCGTGAGAGCGACTTCAATGGCCTGTTTCTCAGCTTGATCCGGAAGCTCCTGGTCATCTCTTTTTTCTACGCTGTACTCCTCAATGGACAGGTATGGATTCCAGCAATCGTCAACAGCTTCGCGCAACTTGGAGCAAATGCTGCCGGTATCCCAATGGCCCAGAGCCCATCGGACATCATGGCGCAAGGAATTCAAATCGTCTCCGACCTCTTTACAAAGGTGTCTGGCACGGCTCTGTTTACCCAACCGGGTGGGGCGATTACGACCGTACTCGTCGCGTGCATCGTGCTGGTCTCTTACATCATCATCGTCCTGCACTATGTTGTGACCAAGCTGGAAGCAATCATCGTGATGTCGGCGGGTTACATCTTCCTTGGCTTCGGAGGAAGCCGTTGGACTTCGCCTTATTTTGAAAGGTACATTTCTTT
>JALYVA010000042.1 GCA_030853485.1 Acidobacteriota bacterium | reverse complement strand
CCCTGGACCGGGCCGTCTTCGCCGCCTACGGCTGGCCCCACCCCCTCCCCACCCCCGAGATCCTCGCCCGCCTCCTGGCACTCAACCACCAACGCGCCGCCCTCGACTCTCGGGATTGAAGACAGAGATAGGGGAACAACGAGAACCGGGTGCCCCACATCTCGATTCTGAGAGGTGGGCATCGAGCGACAGCGAGACCGCCTTCCGATGTTCCTCCAGCCCCCAAGCTGCCATCGATCCCGTCCTTTGCCATGCGAATATCCAGTCTGCTACCTGAATGGGTGACACGCCGAGTGCTGGGGTGCCCCATCTTCGCCGCGGTTCCATCGCGGCTAAGGTGGGTTCCACTCTGCCGAAGGCCGGAGTGAAGGCCGGGCCGCAACGACATAAATTTTGCCTTCCCCCGCACCACCCAGAACCCGGCAGCATCTTCAACTCTCCCTCCACTCGAAGGGCATTCCAGCCCCGTGCCTCTTGACATACGCGATACAATTACATCAGAAGCAATACAAAAGCCCGGCATTTCCGCCGGGCTTTTGCGTGTCGCATAGAGCATTGCAAGTCCAAGGCTAAACTCTTTGCTTCTTAGACTTTGCGCAACTTTGACGGGGAGGGGGGCACATGACGCAGGACGAAATCTACATGCAGCGAGCCCTCAACCTGGCCGCCGAAACGACAGCCCTCGCCTCCCCCAACCCGCAGGTAGGCTGCGTCCTGGTCCGCCACGACGAAATTATCGGCGAAGGCGCCCATCTCTACGACCATCTGGACCACGCCGAGATCGACGCCCTGAAACAAGCCGCCGCCCAGGGCCACTCGACCGCAGGAGCCACCGCCTACGTCACCCTTGAACCCTGCAGCCACCACGGCCGCACCGGCCCCTGCGCCGACGCCCTCATCGCCGCAGGCATCGCACGCTGCGTCGTCGCCACCGCAGACCCCAACCCCCAGGTAGCGGGACGAGGCATCGCCAGACTCCGCGCCGCCGGTATCGACGTAGAAACAGGCGTTCTCCAGCAGCCCGCCCGAGACCTCAACGTGTGCTTCGCCCATTTCATCCAGCACCGCACCCCCTTCGTCACCCTGAAAGCGGCCCTGTCCGCCGACGGGAAACTCGCCCCTGCTTCCCACCTCCGCCAGTCCCTCGAGCCCCACTGGCTCACGGGGCCCGAGGCCCGCCACCAGGTCCAACTCCTCCGCCACGCCTCCGACGCCGTCCTCACCGGCATCGGAACCGTGCTTGCCGACAACCCCCTCCTCACCGACCGCAGCGCGAACTCCGGCACCGGTAAGCGCCCCCGCCGCCGCCCCCTGCTCCGCGTAATCCTTGACACCCACCTCCGCATCCCACTCGAATCCAACCTCGTCCGCACCGCCGAGAAAAACGGTCGTGCCGGGCAAGGTTCTCCCCAGTTTCAGGCCCACCTTCAGGGCCAGCTTCGTGCCGCCGCGGAGCTTCGCGCCCAGGTCCAAGCGAACGACCTGCTCATTCTGTGCGGCGAATCGGCCCCGAGCGACCGCCTCCTAGCCCTTCGCAGCCGAGGCATCGAGGTCGTAGCCATTCCCAGCGAGGCCGGACGCCTCAGCCTTTCGGCCGTCCTCACGCTTCTCGGTCAACGCGACATTCTCAGCCTTCTGCTCGAATGCGGCTCCCACCTCAATGGAGCCTTCCTGCGACAGAATCTGGCCGACAAAGTGATCCTGTTTTCCTCGGAAACCGAGCTCGGCGAGAGCGCCATCCCCTTCGCCCAGGGCTTCACTTCGCCGCGCACCTTCGGGCAGTCTCTCCACCGCATCACCCGTACCACACACGGTCCCGACACCTGCGTGACCGGCTACCTCCACGACCCATGGCAGCATGCCCCACTCCACCCCAACCTCCCCAGGCTCCTCGCAGGCAGCTGACTCGGGCCTTCTACCCCCGTACCTGTTCCTATACCCTGTATTTATGTTTACCGGCCTCATCGAAACCACCGGAACGATCCTCGGCGTAACCCCCACCGCTGGAGTCACCCGCATCACCATCTCCGCTCCCGCTTCTCTGGTCAGCCGTCTCTCCACCGGAGACAGCGTCGCGGTCAACGGCGTCTGTCTCACCGCGCTTAATATCGAGCCCGACGCCTTCCCCGCCCGGTTCTCCGCCGACCTCGCCGCCGAGACGATCGCCCGCACCACCCTCTCCCGCCTCCGCCCCGACGCCACGGTCAACCTCGAACTACCCACCCCCGCCGGCTCCCCCCTCGGAGGCCACGTCGTCCAGGGCCACGTCGACGGCACCGCAAACCTCATCTCTCTCGATCCCCTCACGCGGGACTCTGAAGTGACCGACTATCGGCTCCGCCTCAGCCTTCCCGACCAGTTCACCCGTTACGTCGTGCCCCAGGGCTCCATTACCGTCGAGGGCATCAGCCTGACGGTCGCCTCCGTCGTCGAGAACACCGTGGAGATCGCCATCATCCCCCACACCTACGCCTCCACAAGCCTCCGCACCCTCACCCCCGGCACCCCAGTCAACATCGAAGTCGACGTCCTGAGCAAATATGCTGAACGCCAGCATGGCTTAGACGCGACGTTCACCCTCACAGAGCAGTACCTCATCGCTAACGGCTACTGACTCGCACGACAGCACAAAAATCGCAGCCCGAAGGCTGCGATTTTCTGGAAGCAACAACTGTCTAGATCGAGCTCATGTTATGCAGAAACTCCTGGTTGTTCCTGGTCTTCGCGAGCTTGTCGGTCAACAGCTCCATCGCTTCGACCGGCGATAGCGGATTCAGCACCTTGCGCAGAATCCAGGTTCGCTGCAGATCTTCCTTGGGGATCAGCAGCTCTTCCTTACGCGTGCCGGAACGCTGAATATCGATCGCCGGGAACACGCGCTTGTCGACCAGCTTGCGATCCAGAATCACTTCCATATTGCCCGTGCCCTTGAACTCCTCAAAGATGACTTCGTCCATGCGCGAGCCGGTATCGACCAGCGCCGTGGCGATGATGGTGAGCGAGCCGCCCTCTTCGATATTGCGCGCCGCACCGAAGAAGCGCTTCGGCCTCTGCAGCGCATTCGAGTCCACACCGCCGGAGAGTACCTTGCCCGAAGGCGGCACAATCGTGTTGTACGCACGCGCCAGTCGAGTGATGCTATCGAGCAGGATGACGACATCGCGCTTGTGCTCGACCAGACGCTTGGCCTTTTCAATCACCATCTCGGCGACCTGCACGTGGCGCGCTGCGGGCTCATCGAAGGTCGAAGAGATCACTTCGCCTTTCACCGAACGCTGCATATCGGTGACTTCTTCTGGACGCTCATCGATCAGCAGTACGATCAGCACCACCTCTGGATGGTTCGAAGTGATGGAGTTCGCAATCGATTGGAGGAGCATCGTCTTGCCCGTACGCGGAGGCGCTACGATCAGGCCACGCTGACCTTTGCCCACCGGCGTCAGCAGATCCATCACACGGCCGGAGATATGCTCGCGCACCGTCTCCATCTTCACCCGCTCCTGCGCATACAAGGGAGTCAGGTTGTCGAACAAGATCTTGTTCCGTGTCTCTTCGGGCGACTCAAAGTTGATGGCTTCGATCTTGACCAGCGCGAAGTATTTCTCACCCTCATGCGGAGGACGAACATTGCCGCTTATTGTATCTCCCGTCTTCAGATCGAATTTGCGGATCTGCGACGGAGAAACGTAAATGTCATCCGGCCCGGGCAGGTAGTTGTAATCGGGGGAGCGCAGGAAACCGTAGCCGTCGGGAAGAATCTCGAGCACGCCCTCGGCGAATATATGACCTTCTTTTTCGCTTTGCGCCTGCAGGATTTTAAAGATCAGGTCCTGCTTGCGAAGGCCGCTTGTGCCTGCGATATCGAGACCGCGCGCAAGCTTGCTCAGCTCCGCAATATTGTGTTCTTTTAGCTCGGAAATTGTCATCATTTACCTGGGATTTGTTATTTTAGGAGGGATTGTTTGACTGAGGCGGGATCTGCTTGACAAGAGGGGTCGTGCGGAAGGCCAGAGAGCTGCTGTCTACCTGGAAGACTGCGGATGGGGAGTTGCGGGGTATCGTATCGGCTACTACTTCGAAAGGCAGGGTGTTGTCAGTTGAAACATGTCGAAACGGTGAAACTGCCGCGCGTTAGGCCGCGCGGCGTTCTTGCAATTGAACTTTCTCGACAACCGCTTCCACCGCGCCGTTCATCGGCACCGTATCCTTGAAACGATCCAACACTTCATTGGTCGTATCCTGCAGGCGTGTGTTCGGCTTGTGCAGTTTGCGGGTGGCCTTCGAGGCCAGTTGACACAGCTCATAGCGATTATTCACGTGCGTAAGAGCTCCAAAAATAAGATCCGAGCGCATAGTTTCTCCCTTGATTTTCCGAGGCGCAGGCGAACTGACGCCACTTCTTAGTATTCATTCGAATCTGGCAGCCAACAAAAGCGGCACCGAAAAAGCTTCTATTTCCTTAGACGCTAGCTCTCCTGTGGAGATTCCCGCAATCTTCAATAATCTGAAATCGTTTCAACAAACCGCACAAGATCTACTGGTCTTGACCAGGGCTTCCACACACTCTGTCTCGTCCGTGAGATTCAGCGCTCGCCGCGCCCAGGTATGAAACAGGAGATAGCCAGAAACCTGGCCATCAACATACCTCGCAGACCGCCCTGATGATAATGTCAGACCTCTATCCACCTGCAGGGCAACTGCGACTTAATGAAAAATAAACTGTCTGAAGCCCAAGGTCAATACTTATTTTTGGAATCTAGAGGTGCCCATATTCCATAAACGGGATTTCCGCGTACTGTCTTTCTAGCCAGGAAGCTCTGACCCTGGATGAGTTTAGGCCCAGTAACTTCGATCCAGAGTTCGGTACTGAATTGCTTCGGCAATATGCTTTACGGCGATGTCCTGCTCGCCTCCGAGGTCAGCGATCGTCCTGGCTACTTTCAGGATGCGGTCATGGGCTCGCGCGCTCAAACCTTGCTGCTGCATTGCCCGTTCCAGCAGCCGCTCCGCCTCCGACGACAGCTCGCAATAAACCCTGATCTGCTGCGTATCCATTTGTGCGTTCGCGAAAATCTGCCGGGAAGCCGCCTTCGCTGAACCCTTTGTCCGCTCCCCCGCTGCCCCAAACCGTTCATGCTGCCGCTCCCGCGCCGCCAGGACGCGCTCACGAATCTGTTCGGAACCTTCGGCCGCCATTCCGCCGCGCAGTTCCTTATATTGCACCGCTGGAACCTCGATATGGATGTCAATGCGATCCAGAAGAGGCCCGGAAACCTTGGAAACGTAACGCTGGATCATGGGAGGCGTACACATGCACTCTCTCGATTTATCGTTGAAGTATCCGCAGGGGCACGGATTCATCGCCGCCGCCAGCATAAAGCGCGCCGGGAAGCTCAGGCTCATCGCCGCCCGGGAGATAGTCACATTCCCGTCCTCCAGCGGCTGCCGCAGCACCTCCAGCACGTTGCGCGGAAATTCCGGGAGCTCGTCCAAAAACAACAGCCCATTGTGCGCCAGCGACACCTCGCCCGGCCGCGGCATCACCCCTCCGCCGATCAGTCCGGCATCCGAAATGGTGTGGTGCGGCGAACGAAACGGCCGATGCGCCACCAGACCCTGCTCCGCATCGAGCACACCTGCCACGGAGTGAATCTTGGTCGTCTCCAGCGCCTCCTCAAACCGCAACGGCGCAAGAATGGACGGCAGTCGCTTGGCCAGCATCGTCTTACCCGACCCCGGCGGTCCAATCATCAGGATATTGTGTCCCCCCGCAGCGGCAACCTCGAGCGCGCGCTTGGCCGTCTGCTGTCCGCGCACATCTTTGAAGTCATGCGGAAAATGCTGCATCTCGTTAAGGAGCTTGGTGGTCTCCACCCGCAGGGGAGAGGCCTTGATCCCGCCCAGTGCGGCCGAATTCAGAAGCTCCCTGACTTCCAGCAGAGACTGTACGGGGTAGACGTTCACGCCTTCGACCACGGCCGCCTCTCGCGCATTGCTGGCAGGAATAATGAGGTTCGGAATGCCCTTCGCCCGCGCAGCCACCGCGATCGGAAGCATGCCCTGTACCGCGCGCAAGCTACCGTCGAGCCCCAGCTCACCGACCAGCAGGTAGTCGCTAAGGTCTTTGATGTGCAGCGCGCCATACGCTCCCAGAATGCCGATCGCAATTGGAAGATCGAATCCGGAGCCCTCCTTTTTCAGATCAGCCGGCGCGAGGTTGATCGTGATCCGCGTCGGAGGGATTTCGAACCCTGAGTTCTTGATAGCCGAACGCACCCGGTCCCGGCTCTCGCGCACGGCCGCGTCCGGCAGACCGACCGTGTGGAACTGTTCCTGGTCCAACTTCACATTCGAAAAGTCGACTTCGACATCAATAATGTGAGCATCGATGCCGTACACAGCTGCGCTGCGAGCTTTGAAAAGCATGGGGAGGGCCTGATAAATCCTTGCGGCAGAATATTTTCGCGAGTATAGCATTCCAACCGGATATAACAGTGCAAGCGGCCATCCGCCGCTTCACGGAGATACCACGCATGCCCCCGCATCACCGCACCTCCAGCATCTTTCCCTTCGCGCTGCTTCTCACGAGCCTTCTCTGCCCGTTTCTTTCGAGCGCCGCCCTTACGCAGGCCCCTGCAACACCCGCCGCGCAGGCCACGGAGGACGAAGCCTCCATCACACCCACCGATCGCATGCACAGCACCGCCGCCCAGAACACGCAGGAAGCTTGGACAATGCTCACCAATGCGGCCGGCGACACGAGGCATTCTGATGCACGCATCCAGGCACTCGCCGCGCTCGGCACCACGGGCAGCAGCGCCAGGCAGGAGAAATTGATCAGCAACGCGATGAGCGATCCTGACGTGGACGTACGAACCGCCGCAATCCTCGCCGCAGGCCAGGCAGAGAACCGCAATCTTTCGGGCATCATTCGAAGCAAGCTCGATGATCCGGAGCCGCAGGTCGCCTTCGTCGCGGCGACAACCCTGTGGAAGATGCATGATCAATCGGGCGAAGATATTCTGATCGCCGTAGTGGATGGAGAGCGAAAGGCCACCGCCGGTCTACGGGGCAGCGCCCTCCATACCGTCAGCAGAGATCTCCACAGTCCTTCCACATTGGCTCGGATCGGAGCCTTGCAGGGAGCATCGTTCCTGCTCGGACCCTTCGGATTTGGTATCACCGCGTATGAGTACATGCGCAAAAATGGGGGCGACACCTCCCGCGTGGGCGCTATCGAACTGATCGCAGAGCAGAAGACCGCACCCGTTCGCGCAACCCTCATCGCGGCACTCGGTGACAAAGATCCCGCAGTCCGCGCCACCGCAGCCAAAGCCGTGGGCAGCAGTTCTCACGATAAGGCAGCCTCAGAGGCGCTGCTCCCGCTCTTCGACGACCCCAAGGCTCCTGTCCGCCTCACCGCAGCCGCCGCTTACATCCACTCGGTAGAGACACCAGCTTCGAGAGAGACACCGCACACGCCGCCAAGACGACGCATCCAACATTAGGCGGTTAAGAAGCGGCTCCAAGCAGATTTCAATAGGCTCTCAGTATGGCCCTCACCCGTCGCAATGCGAGGCTCGACATCTCCCGGAAGTGCGAGCCTCGCGCTCGACTTCCGCTCCGCCTGGGAGTACATGTCGAAGCACCCTTCGAGAGCCCGCATATGGACGCTCATCGCTCACTCCAGATTGCGGACCGGACCCTGAACCCAGGTGCACTCGCCTCTGCTTTTCACCTCCGCAGAAAAGACAAGCGGAACAAAAAAGAAGACCACCGTGAACACCAGTCTCTTTGAGCTTTTCAAGATCGGCATCGGTCCTTCGAGTTCGCATACGGTCGGCCCCATGCGCGCCGCACTCCGCTTCGTACGTCACCTGCAATCTGCCGGCCTGCTCTCTCGCACAGCTACCGTGAATGTCGATCTCTACGGCTCGCTCGCTCTTACCGGTATCGGCCACGGCACCGACCGGGCCATCGTGCTGGGTTTGCTGGGCGAGACGCCCGAGGCCGTCGAGCCGGCGGAGGTTGAATCGAAACTTTCCGCCTTGCGCTCGTCCGGCACGATTCTGCTCAACGGCGCTACAAGCATTCCGTTCACTGAGGCCGCCAACCTGCGATTCCGCCGCGACCAGATGTATCCCGATCCCATGCTGCCTTCCCATCCGAACGGCATCCGTTTCACCGCGCTCGATGCCTCGGGTGCCACTCTGGCAGACCAGGTGTTCTACTCCATCGGCGGTGGCTTCATCGTCTCGGACCAAGAGCGCCAGGCCGAGAGCCACACCAGCACCCGCACCGTGCCCTACCCTTTTCGCAGCGCCGCGGACCTGCTCTCGAAGGCAAAACAGCACCACCTCACGATTGCCGATCTTCTGCTCGCGAACGAAGTCGCACTGCTCAACGACTCTCGCATCGCCATCCACCGCCCTCAGCCTGCGCTTGCGTCCAACCAGCAACAGTCCCCGGAAGACACGATTCGCGGGAGCATTCTCGCCATCTGGCAGGTCATGGAGCAAAGTATCGAACGCGGCATCGCCACCGAAGGCACCCTTCCCGGAGGCCTTAACGTTCGCCGCCGCGCCTTTCGCCTTGCCGAACGCCTCAACGGCGTCGGCTCGAAAGACCCGCTCGCGCCCATCGACTGGGTCACCGTTTTCGCCATGGCCGTCAATGAGGAGAATGCCGCAGGCGGCCGCGTGGTCACCGCTCCTACCAACGGCGCTGCAGGCATCATCCCCGCCATCGCGAAATACTATCTTCGCTTTGGGACAGGTTCCGACGACAGCCAGGACAAAATTACCGCACAAGAGAAGCAGCAGGGCCTGATCCGCTACTTTCTTACCGCAGCCGCGATCGGCATTCTCTACAAAGAAAACGCCAGCATCTCCGGTGCCGAGGTGGGCTGCCAGGGCGAGGTCGGTGTCGCCTGCAGCATGGCGGCCGGGGGTCTTGCCGCGGCGCTCAACGGAACCAACGCGCAGATCGAACACGCAGCCGAAATAGCCATGGAACACAATCTCGGCATGACCTGCGATCCGATCGGCGGCCTGGTCCAAATTCCCTGCATCGAACGCAATGGCATGGGCGCGGTGAAGGCCATCAACGCCGCACGCATGGCCATGCACGAAACGGGAGATCACAAACTGTCCCTCGACCAGGTCATCGCGACCATGTACCAGACCGGACTCGACATGCAGTCCCGCTACAAGGAGACTTCGCTCGCCGGTCTAGCCCTCAACATCATCGAGTGCTGAGCGGCGAGCTGGCAAGCGCATGGATGCAGTACGCGCGACCACGGATCGATACGGGCACGCAGGACAAAGAAAGATAGCGTTGTCGAATCGCCGAAAGCCGCGATTACTACTTCAGCTTATCTTTGTAATCTGCTTTTGAGACTTGCGTATTCCATGCATTCCCGATGGTCAAGTTTTTGGAAACCCGATTCTTCAGCTACCGCGCGGCGAGCTCGGCACGGAGCTGCCTGACCTCCACCGTCAGCCCTTCGAGCATCTTCCGGATCGCCGCCCGTTCCGACGCATCGCTCATTGCCTTGATCCCTTCGATGTAGAAATTTCCGTTCGGTTCGAGAACGCACTTTTCCACTTCATTGAAGTCGTCGTAGCCCTGCTTGTGCAGCACAGAGCGCAATTCCATCTCGGTGAGCGCTTCCTTCTCCGCCGCCTTCCAATCGACTACACCATGACGGATCAGAACCGTTTCAGTGCCGCTCAGGGCGCCGTTCAGCCTGGGCAGACGAAACAGAACGCGCGTGAGCAGCCAGTTGATGGTCAGCAGGGACAGAGCTCCAATGACACCGCCCGAAACCGAGTTGTCATCGCCGATCATTGCGTTCTGCACCGTATTCGACAGGCTCAGCAGCACTACCAGATCGAACGGATTCAGCTGTGCCAGCTCACGTTTGCCAAAGACTCGCAGAAAGCCGATCAGCGAGAGGTAGACGATCATCGGCCGAAGGATCTTCTCCAGCACCGGCACATGCAGGTGGAACATACTTTCGATCAAGGAGCTCTCCCTAGCAACGAGGATCTTAGAAACCGCGACTCAACCAAAACAAAGCCGAAGATCAGGACGTGCATCGTCCCTTGACTTCGATTGCGGCATTCTGGGTTCAGACGTAGCGCTTCTGGTGCCACTCCCACGCGCTCGCGATGATCGTGTCCAGCTCCGCAAAACGCGGTCTCCACCCAAGCTCGGCTTTGATCTTGGCTGAACTGGCTACCAGAACAGCCGGATCACCTGGGCGACGGTCAAATTCTTCGACGGCGATCTCGCGGCCCGTCACGCGCCGAACCGAATCGATGACTTCGAGCACAGTAAAGCCCTGTCCATTGCCTATGTTGTAGATAAGTCGGCTTCGTTGGTCAGATAATGCCGCCAGCGCCAGCAGGTGCGCCTCGGCCAGGTCCTCGACATGGATGTAGTCGCGCACGCAGGTCCCATCCTTAGTGGGGTAGTCGCGGCCGAATATCCTGATGCTGGCACGGCGGCCGAGCGCAACGTCCAAAATCAGCGGAATAAGATGGGACTCCGGTTCATGGGCCTCGCCATACCCTGCAATTGCCCCTGCGACATTGAAATACCGCAGGCTGGCATACTTGAACCGGTGCGTCCGGTTTATCCAGGTGAGCATCTGCTCTACCATCAGCTTGCTCTCGCCATATGGGTTGGTCGGCAGCAGCTTCGCATCTTCAAGAATCGGCGTGCTTTCCGGCTCGCCATAGCAGGCCGCGGTCGAGCTGAACACCAGCCGGTCATGATCGGTTGCCAGCATTGCCTCCAGAAGCGCCAATGTCGAAGCAGTATTGTTACGAAAGTAGATCTCTGGGACCTTCATGCTTTCTCCCGCCTCAATCAGCGCCGCGAAATGCATCACACCATCAAAGCGCCCCTGGGCCAGAGTCGATTCCATCAGGGGCCGGTCGGCAACATCTCCCTCGACAAAGCTCGCTTTCGCAGCTACGGCTAAACGCTTGCTGTGGCAAAGGTTGTCGTAAACCGTCACTTCGTGCCCCTGGCCAAGCAGCAGCCGCGTCACCGTTCCGCCAATATAGCCGGCTCCGCCTGTCACGAGAATCTTCATCTGTCCCTCTCCTTATGTACTCTTCTTGGATACCACAAAAGTACCAGTGTCAATCACTTACAGTTACGGCAATATACTTGCAGTACGTGACGAGCAGAGCAACGGCACACACCGAGCGAGCCGCTGAACGATGCACGATGCCTGCTACAACCATTTCTTTCACGGCATGCGTCTCTTTCAATGGACGCACGTGGAACATTGAAGACCTGAGACAGGTCGAACACGCGATACCGGACCGGATCAAATACCGCCGATCCAATCATAGATAGCTCCGGCGGGCACATCTGGAGCTGTTCTTCATTCGCACCGCTTCTGACCGGATTCGAGGTCAACAGCGGTCTTACTCTCCCGCCCATTTTGTACAGGGCACGTCAAGGATTTTATGGCAAAGCCGCTTCGCAGTGATGATCCCACACCGCAGAATATGCAGTTCGCTCACTTCGGCGTCCTGAATGACGGGAGCCAAAGCAAGGGTTCGCTGTTCACCTCGGTCGCGCTCAACATCGTGCTCGCCCTTTGCGCCATCATTATCGGCGCCGCGGCCAAAAAATCGATGGACAACCACATCAAGCTCACACATTTGGATGAACCCATCCCGATGAAGAAGCCGGATCCGCCGCCGATCAAGCTGAAGCCCATCCCAAAGCTTCCGACGCCGCCGAAAGTTGTCATGGAGCAGCCGAAGATCAAGCTCCCCGACGTCAAGCTACCTGACATCCCGAAGCCGCCTGAGATCAAGATGGCACAGCCCATGCCTGTCGTCCTGCCTGCGCCTCCCAAGCTGGTCCAGCCTCCGCCCGCTCCCAAGGTCGTCAGCCTCGCCCAGGCGCGGCCCGCTTCGGTCATCAATGACTCGCCCCATCCCACGGCCGTCGCGCTGGGTTCGCGGGACAATCCGATCGCCCCGTCCAACCGGCCTTCGACTACTGCCATCAATCTCGGCAACCGGGGAATGTTCGGCATGCCGGCCTCCAATAATGGAATGGGTGCAGCTTCCAAGGTTGTCAATCTTGGTTCCGGGTCAGCCGGCAGCCAGAACATGAATGGCCGCGACAATGCCTCCGCCGGAGTGGTTGGCGTGAAGCTTGGAGTCGCTGGCGGGACCGGTCCTAGAAACGCCCCGGGTCGCTCGCCGGGTGTCGTCAACCTCGGACAGAACGAACCGCCGCCTATGCCCAGGCCCGCAGGTCCGGCTTCGGCACCGGTCAGCAAGGCCCCCAAGGTTCTCTTCAAACCCAAGCCAGAGTACACCGCAGAGGCCATCCGGCTGCATATCGAAGGTGTCGTCTCGGTCCGCCTCCGGGTCTCGTCTTCGGGTGCAGTCCAAGTCCTCGGCGTCACCAGTGATCTCGGGCACGGCCTTGGAGAGTCGGCCATCCACGCCGTTCAGGCCACACGCTTCCAGCCAGCCACCGACACATCCGGCCGCCCAGTCGACTGGGAAGGCGTGGTCAACGTCGCATTTCAACTCGCAGGATAGGAAAACAATCGTTGGTCGATTGTCCTCTTATGCACTAGCATCAACTCGAACACCAGGCTGACCTAAGGGTCACCGCAGGAGCCGCACATCATGATTCTCGGGAAACAGTCTACAGCCGGTCTGCTGCTGGCGCTCTTCGTCGCAACCACGCTCCCCGCATCCGCCGGAGCCGGCGTCCTCCATCTCAAGAAGAAGAAGCAAGCGGAAGATCTCACTTCGGATCGCAAGCCGACGGCCTCGCAGAACGCGCTGATCGATAAGGCCATTGTTCGAGAGAAGGTCGTCATCAAGACGATCCAGCAGCGCGCGCCCCTCGTTGAGACTTACATCCAGAACATGCGTCCCGACCAGGTGCTCGGCCAGGTTCCCGACTCCGACCAGCACTTTCTCAGCCGCGTCGATTTCAAAAGCGTCATCAACGACCAGAACTTCGCGGTAAACAAGCAGACGTCCGAAGGTTCGGCCAGCGGAGGCAAGCTCAGCTTCTTCAAACATTCCGCTGCCTATCTCGGTGGCCTCGGAGGAAGCCTGCACCTTACCTTCCACGAAGCCGGCTTCGTCCAGATGTTGCTCATGGACTCTAATAGCTTCGATCGCCAGCACTACACCTTCGGCTATGTTCGCAACGACTTCCTTGGCAATACCCCCACCGCGGTCTTCGACGTCACACCCATCGAAGGCAAGAAATCCTTTGGACGCTTCTTCGGGCGTATTTGGATTGAAGCCCGCAATGGAAACGTCGTCCGCTTCAATGGGGACTTCGCCGGCACCCAGGAAGATCAGAAAGAGTTCTACCATTTCGACAGCTGGCGCACCAACGTACAGCCGGATCTGTGGCTCCCCACCTCCTTCTACGTGGAAGAGAGCGATCCCAGAAGCGTCTCGCGTACGCTAAAGTTCAAGGCGATCAATCACATCTGGGGTTACGTACTCAAGGCGCCTCCCACTGAGTCCGAGAACACGTCGATGGACGTGGTCGGCGCGACCGACGTCAGCAACGATGCTCAGGACGTCAGTCCGCTCGGAGCACAGCGCGCCTGGGTACAGCAGGCAGAAGACAACGTGGTCGAGCGTCTCTTTCAGGCTGGACTTCTGGATGCGCCAAGCGAGTTCGACAAGACCCTCGAAGCGCTCGCGGGCAATATCCTTGCCTATAACAACATCACCCTCACGCGCCCCATCCGCTGCCGTACTCTGCTCACCGAGCCCTTGGAATCGCTCGCAATCGGCAACACCATCGTGATCTCGAAGAGCCTACTCGACACCACCGGGGTCGTCACCCAGGACGGGGCGCAGCAGATGGGCAACCTCAATGCGATTCTTGCCTTCCAGATCGCACACATCATTCTCGCTCACCGTCTCGATACCAAGTATGCCTTCAACGACCGCCTGCTTTTCCCCACCACCTCGGTCTTCAATCGCATCCCCATGCACCACACCGACGCCGACAACACGGCAGCCGCCAAGAAGGCCTTAGAGCTGCTCAGCGCGAAAGAACTCGAAGGGGGGCAGCAATACTTCGGGCTTTACCTGCAGCAGCTCCAGGAGCGCGTCAAGAGCTTGAAGGCGCTCAACGAGCCGATGATCGGCGATGGGCTGGTAAAGAGCGACACCGACCCATCCTTCTGGATGCAGGCCATTGTGGCAAAATCGCCGAAGCTCGATATGAAGGACCTCAAGCAGCAGGCGGCTATGCCGCTGTCGAGCTTTCTTCGCTTCGATCCTTGGACCGATCAGCTGTACGTGATGCACTCGGCCTACGAGCCACTCCTTTCTGCTGCTGACAAAATGCCGTTCGAGGTTGAACCGGTTTACCTCAAATTGAGCTATTACAAACCACCTGCGGACACGACACCGGCCGCTGCTGCACCCGCAGCTGCTGCCCAGAACAATGCTCCGGCTGATAACGCAGCAGCGCCGGCCGCGACCGCACCCCAGGACAATACGGCTGCCCCCGTGCAAGCACCGGCAACCGCCCCACAGTAGAGTACGTCTAATGCGGGATACCCTTCGGAGCCTCGGTACTTTCGTGTGATATGGCAAGGGGGGGTCGTGATGATTTTCTCTTGGGTCCGTTATAGCCTGAATTGAAGTACAAGGAGGCACCCTGTTGAAGCGGCACAAATTGATCGGCTATATCGCCTACTTCGTCGGGCTGGCAACCCTCTCGCATGCGCAGGCTATTCCGACCGCCTCGCGCGGCGGCACGATACAAGTAGGTGTTGGTGGAACGTTTATTAGTCCCGATTACGCGCAGCGCTACATCAAGGGTATTTCTGTCTATGGGGGGGTCGATTTCCTTCACCATCTCGGGGTCGAAGGCGATGTCCACATCTCCGCCATTACGCCCACAGATATCGCGGAAAATACCTACCTGATTGGCCCACGCTATCGCCTTGACTACGGCCGTTTTCATCCATACGCCAAAGCTCTTGTCGGTATTGGCACATTTCAATACCAGCAGGGTAGTCTTGGCCACGGGTACGCCAACGGAGGGACGTTCAAATACTTCGTCTACGGCGTCGGCGGAGGACTGGATATAAAGGCGACCGAGCACATCAACGTTCGTGCCATCGACCTGGAATACCAGGAGTGGCCTGGATATGCGACAAGCGGGCTTACCCCCGTGGTCACCACCATTGGAGTAGCTTACGTCTTCCGCTAGGCTGCCGTCGCGATTGCCCATCTCTGCAACGGAACGCGGAAGCCAGCCCGCTTGCCGCCCCGCTTTTCGATTTGCAGAGAACCTCTTACCGTCTAAGAACCTCTTAACGTCTATCCGCTACCACCTGTTTCAGGTGGCTCCAGAAAGGCTTAGGGACCCAAGCTCAATCCTGTTCGACAGGTTCAGACAAAAAGCTCCGGCTACACAGTCGAGCTTTTCGGTTCATGTGTGAGAGATGAAGCTAAAGTAGCAACTGTCAGAACTTTAGCGCCTTCTTTTCCTGTTTTTACTTACACAGTACGCTTGGTACGCAGCAAAACGGATAAGTGTCCTAGAACCGATCACTTCCGGTGCGAATGCGGAGCAGACGCCCCGACTACCGAAGCGTTGCGCTCAGCTAACTAGAAGTGGTAGGCAATCCCAATGGCCGGGGTGGAAATAATCTCATACCGGTTTGTATTGAAAATATTTCCAGGAACGCCGAAATTCGGCGTCTTCACCAGGAACCCCCGATACTCCGCCCGAATATCGAAGCTCGGGCTGATCTCGTAGGCAAGCCCGCCGCCAAAGACGCCGCCGATACCGATGGTCTGTTTGGCATCAAGATTGGTTGTGCCTGAGTCCTTCAGAGGAGAAAAGATAATCGCGCCGGGACCGGCTTCGACAAAGGGATTGAAATTTTTGAAATTTTTGTTGAAGACGTAGGCCGCACTTATCTCCTGCTGCAGAATGTGAATCCCGCCGTAGGCTTTACCGGAGACCTGGTAATACTGTGTGTTCTGCGCATATCCGTAGTTCAGCTCGAGCGCGCTGCGCGGAGTCAGCATATAGCGGTAGCTCGCCAGCAGCCCCAACGTGGTGCTGCTGTTCTTCTGAACGCTATTTCCCGTGATCTGCGGGGCAAACGGAACCGTGGCGCTGATGCTCACGTCTTGCCGGCTCTCCTGTGCATGGCCCGCGGCCGCCGACAGCATCATCGCACCTAACAACAACATCGTCTTCTTCATTCTTCGCTGGATCCCTTCAAATTCGCCCGAGAGCCCTCGCATTGTCCCGGAGGCAATACTTTCGAGCATGGCCCGGAGCGCCGTGTTCTCTGTCTTCATTGTAACCGCACAGGAGCTTTCGAACCGCGAGAGTGGCACGGACAAGGCCGAGGAAAAGATCCCCCGGCCTTCGTTGAGCTTCGATCCTTAATACTCTACTGTTATGACGGAGTCGGCGCAGAAGCTCCCTGGCCGCCTTGATCCTTCTCGCGCTTCTCCCTGTGCTGCTCCATTTGGGCGCGCATCGCATCATATTTCGTCTTCTGATCATCCGTCAGGACGGCGCGGATCCGATCTTGCGATGCCTTATGGATGTCCATCATTTTTGCATGCCTGTCCGGTTTCGCCACTGAAGAATCTTCCCGAACAGCCAGCATCTGCTGCCGCGTGTCATCGTCAATGGCCTTTACCTGTGTCACCTGGTCTGGGGTAAGGTTCAGCTTTTTGGTGAGGAACTCCAGTTGATGTTCCTGTCTTTCGGCTGGATCGTGATGATGGCCGCTGGGCGTTGAACCTGCCCGTTCCTGCTGCGGTGCGGGAGTTTCCTGCGCAAAGGCAGGCAAAGCGCTCCAGGCAATCGTAGAGAGGGCCAGGACTGCTAACCCCAACGCCGGTTTACGAAAGATCATATTCATAGGATTCTCACTCTCACTACACCATTCGCCGAAACATGTCTTCCGGGGGTACATCTAGCCTGTACAAACACACATTCTCAGCAAATGTTCCTGCATCCGGAAATTATGCCGCGCAGCTTATAGCCCTCGTTCCGCTTGAAAGCAGTAGGGATCGCCATGCGCCGCCGCATACGCGTCAACCACCTTCAAAAACGCAATCGCAGCATGAGACAGGTTCGCCTGGCGACGGTAGACCAGCCTGAGCTTGCGTTCAATCTGCAACTCCGGCACCTGAACCCGGACAAGCGAACCGCGTTCGAGCTCCGGCCGCACCGTCAGCCCCGGCACGAGCGCTACGCCATTGCCCATTTCCACGAACCGCTTGATCGCCTCGAGCGAAGGAAGTTCCACACCCATGTGCAAAGGCGTCTTATGCTTTTTGAACGCCTGGATCACTTTCTGACGCTGCGGTGACGGAATGTTATGAGCGATAAAGTTCTGCGCGCCAAGCTGTCGGATCGACACCTTCCCTGCCCCGGCCAGCGCATGTCGCGGATTGACGACAAACGCCAGCTCGTCGCGGTATACAACCATCGATTTCACCTGGGCGTCGTCCGGACGAAACGACACTACGCCAAGCTCCACCGAATGCATCAATACCTCGTCCGAAATGCGGCTGGCCAGGGTGCGCTGTACGGCTAGTTTGATCCGCGGGTTCTGACGTCGAAACTCATCGAGCAAAGGCAGCAGGTAAAGACAGGTGTACTCATTGGCTGCAAGGTTAAGGCGGCCTCGATGCAAGGAGCGCAATTCTGCCAAGGCACCAGAGGCATCTGTACGCAAATTCAACAGCTTAACCGCATACTCCCGCAAAACCTCTCCGGCATCAGTCAGCGTGCCATCTCGGGAAGAACGCTCAAAGAGCACTTCGCCCAGCTCCGATTCCAGCTTTGCGATTGCCTGACTGACCGCAGGCTGAGTACGATGGAGCCGTGCTGCTGCGCGTGAAAAACTTCGCTCTTCCGCTACCGCCAGAAATGTCTCCATCTGGACTAAGTCCAATCTTCACCTCCCTGCGGCACACGATTTACCGTCCGAATGCAGCAATTAGAATTTTTGATATAACTTTCGAACATCATAAGCATGGATTATGATAGCGTCCAGATCGAGAGTGCACAATTTATGACCTCGCCTGACCAGATCGTCTTCTTCGACACCACGCTTCGCGACGGCGAACAATCCCCTGGCTGCACCATGCATCATGACGAGAAGCTGCGCATGGCGCATCAGCTCGCAGCGCTTGGAGTGGATGTGCTCGAGGCCGGGTTTGCGATTGCTTCCGACGGCGACTTTCGCGCCGTGCAGACCATCGCGCAGGAGGTCAGAGGGGCCCGCATCGCTTCACTCGCCCGCTGCAAACGCGAGGACATTGAAGCCGCAGCGCGCGCCGTTGAGCCCGCCCAGAACAGCCGCATCCACGTATTTCTCGCATCTTCCGATCTTCACCTCGAAGCCAAGCTGAAGATCACCCGCCAACAGGCGCTCGATCAAGCTGCCGAATCTGTTCGTCTGGCGCGTAGCTTCGTGGATGACGTAGAGTTTTCGACAGAAGACGGCACACGCACCGATCCCGACTTCCTGCTCCAGATGATCACGGTTGCGGTCCAGGCAGGAGCCGGCACCATCAACATCCCCGATACGGTCGGCTACAGCACTCCAGCCGAGTATGAGGCAATCTTTCGCACCGTCAAGGCCCGCGTACCCGGCATCGATGCAGTCATCCTCTCCACGCACTGCCACGATGACCTTGGCATGGCCGTAGCGAATTCACTTGCAGGTGTGCTCGGAGGCGCGCGCCAGGTTGAATGTGCCATCAATGGCATCGGAGAGCGGGCCGGCAACGCAGCACTCGAAGAAATTGCCGCGGCATTGATGGTCCGCCGCGACCAGTTTCCCTACACCAACAACATCGAGATGAACCAGCTCTACCCCACCAGTCAGCTGCTGGCCGAGTTCATCAGCTTTGGCTGCTCTCCGAACAAAGCCGTCGTCGGGGCCAATGCCTTTGCCCATGAGTCCGGGATTCACCAGCACGGCATGATGGCCAATCCGCTCACCTACGAGATCATGACGCCCGCGTCAGTCGGAGTCGCCCACACGAACTTGGTGCTGGGCAAACACAGCGGCCGGCGTGCACTCTCTGACCGTCTTGAAAAGCTGGGTCATGCGCTCACACGCGAGCAACTCGATGAGGTCTACCATCGGTTTACCGAGCTCGCTGACCGCAAGAAATCCATCTACGACCAGGATCTGCTCGGCCTTCTGCAGCCGGACAAACTCTCCGCTACGACCCACTAGTCTGCACGTCAAAGGAACACGGATGCGCCTCAAAATTGCAGTTCTCGCCGGTGACGGCATCGGACCCGAAGTGACACAGCAAGCAGTGAACATCCTGCACGCAGTCGCGGAGCTTGGCGGCCACGAGTTCACGTTTGTACCCGGACTGATAGGGGGAGTGGCCATCACGCAGACCGGGTCCCCACTGCCGACCGCCACTCTCGACACTGCGCTTGAATCGGATGCCGTCCTCCTCGGTGCAGTGGGCGATAACACGTTCAATGCGCTGCCGCCAGACAAGCGCCCTGAAGCGGGCTTGCTCCAGATTCGCCAGGCGCTTGGAGGCTTCGCAAATCTCCGCCCTTCGATCGCCTACAGCTCCCTCGCGGAGAGTTCCCCCCTGCGTCCGGAAGTCATTCAGGACGCGGACATTCTCTTCGTGCGTGAGCTTCTCGGCGGCCTTTACTTCGGCGCACCGCGTTGGTGGAATCGCGAGTCCAACGAAGCGATCAATACCATGCGTTACACCCGCGACGAAATTGTGCGCGTCGCGCGCGTGGCCTTCGAACTTGCGACAAAGCGCCGCCAAAAAGTAACTTCCGTCGATAAGGCCAATGTCCTCGAAGTCTCCCAGCTCTGGCGCGCTACGGTGACCGAAGTGGCCCAGGAATATCCCTCTGTAACCCTCGAGCATCAGCTTGTAGATTCGATGGCCATGCACATCATGAACACCCCACGACACTTCGACGTAGTGCTCACAGAGAATCTTTTCGGTGACATTCTCTCCGACGAGGCAGGCGTCATCACAGGATCGCTTGGCATGCTTCCGTCAGCAACCATCGGCGGCACGGTCAATCTCTACGAACCTGTGCACGGTTCGGCTCCCGACATCGCAGGAACCGGAAAGGCCAATCCACTCGGCGCGATTCTTACCGCTGCCATGGTGCTTCGTCACTCAGGGAATCTCGAGCAGGATGCAAAGGCCGTAGAACAGGCAGTCCACAAGGTGCTCAACGCGGGCTACCGCACCGCAGACATCGCACGTGGCCAGCAACCCGGCCAGACCGCCGTCAGCACCCAGGAGATGGGGAAACTGGTGCACCAGGCCCTTGCAGAATCCATAGACCGGCGCCAGGCCATGCACGCGGTATGACCACGGCCATGAGCGTACGTACGAAATGCATTCTGATGAATGCGGCTATCGTCGTCGGCCTCGCCTACAAACTGTGGAAGGGTGTACCCGTTGCGATCGATCTTGTTACCGGCCTCATCATGTTCTCCTTGGTAAACCTCATCCTGTTCTTAGCGGCTAGAAAATCAACCGTACCGAAGAGCATCTGAATCCCTTGAACGCTCCTCTCCAACTCGCTGTGGTTCTTCTGGCGTTGACCCCTGTGACCGGTCTGGGCCAGGTCTCGTCGCCGCAGGTTGCCCGACAGAAGAAACAACCCAAAGAAAACCTGGAGTGGCTCTGGCAATACGGGCCACCGCCGCCAGAGGGACGCGAAAACCAGCTGGTCCTCGATCCGCGCTTCCGTCCTTTTCTCGCGCAGTACCTCTCGGCACCGCAAACTTTCTGGGGCAGTCCCAAGACCGGTTACAAGCCGCTTGCTGAAACCGCTCTGGACTTCCTCTCCATTCCCGACAAGGTCTTGGCGGATGACAATCGTTATCTGTCCATCACCGGATGCGTGTTTCGCTTTTGCCCCGCCCGCGGCCTGTTGTGGGTTGACCTCGGCGCACCTCATCCTCTGGTCGTATTTGCTGCCATAGACTGGGTGAAAGAGAGCAGAACGCCCGGCGAACCCGGCGCGGAGTACACGATCTGGATCTTTGCCAACCACGCGGTCGACCCTGATCACATCCCCGCTGCGCTCGTACACAGCATCGCCCGTTGGACAGCCCAGGCCCCTGCAGGCAGCAGCGTCCTTCAACAGATCAAGAACGCCATCCTGGTAGATCCTGACGGCACTCCGCATCAGGTACCGCCAGCCAGCACAGGCGCAAATACATTCACCAAGCCACAATCCGAGCAGAAGGTACAACCATGAGCACAACATCCCAGAACACGCCCCAGACCCTCTTCGCGAAAGTATGGCAGCAGCATCTGGTCGCTGAACCGGCAGGCGAACCGAGCCTGCTCTACATCGATCTGCATCTCGTCCACGAGGTCACCAGCCCGCAGGCTTTCGACGGCCTTCGCCTCGCGGGCCGAAAGCTCCGCCGCGCCGACCGCACCGTGGCCACTGTGGATCACAACGTACCCACCAGCAGTATCGAAGACCGCCTGCACATCGTCGATCAGGTGGCCGCGACACAGATCGAAGCGCTGCGCAAGAACTGCGCGGAGTTCAGCGTCGAGCTTTTCGACGTGCAATCGCCGGACCAGGGCATCGTTCACATCATTGGACCGGAACTCGGACTGACCAAGCCAGGCATGACCATCGTCTGCGGCGACTCGCACACCAGCACCCACGGCGCCTTTGGAGCACTTGCCTTCGGCATTGGCACCAGCGAAGTGGAGCACGTCATGGCTACGCAGACTCTGCCGCAGGATAAGCCGAAGACCTTCCGCATCAACGTCGAAGGCACACTGCCCCCGGGAGTCACCGCAAAAGACATCGTCCTGCATATCATCGGCGAAATCGGCACCGCCGGCGCAACCGGCTACGTCGTCGAGTACGCGGGTTCCACCATTCGCGCGCTCTCCATGGAAGGCCGCATGACCATCTGCAACATGAGCATCGAAGCAGGCGCACGCGCCGGCATGATCGCCCCCGACGAGACGACCTTCGCCTATCTGAAAGACCGCCGCTTCTCTCCCGCCGGAGCAGAATGGGAACAGGCCGTACAACACTGGAGACATTTTGTAACCGATGAAGGAGCAAACTTCGACCGCGAGCTGAACCTGGATGCCGAGGACCTTACACCTACCGTCTCCTGGGGGACAAGCCCCGGTATGGTTACCGGGGTCAAAAGTGCAGTTCCCTTGCCCGACCCGTCCGCAAGCGAAGCCGACCGTAAGAACTTCGAGCGCGCTCTCGAGTACATGGACCTCAAGCCTGGCACGCCGATCGAACAGATTAGTATCGACCGCGCCTTTATTGGCTCCTGCACCAACGCCCGCATTGAAGATCTTCGCGCTGCCGCTTCCGTCGTTCGCGGCTACCACGTTGCGACGACCGTGCGCGCGATGGTCGTTCCCGGTTCACAGGCGGTCAAAGCGCAAGCCGAAAGAGAAGGCCTCGATAAGGTCTTCACCCAGGCCGGCTTCGACTGGCGCGAGCCCGGATGCAGCATGTGTCTCGGCATGAACCCCGACATCCTGGCCCCCGGAGAACGCTGCGCGTCGACCAGCAATCGCAACTTCGAAGGACGCCAGGGCCGCGGCGGACGCACCCACCTGGTGAGCCCGCAGATGGCCGCAGCCGCAGCTATCGTCGGCCACTTCACCGACATTCGCGCATGGCGGTTCAATCACGCAGCACAGAAGGAGGTCAAATAATGCAGCCCATCAATGTCCTTACCTCAACCGCCGCGCCGCTCGACATCTCAAACATCGATACCGACCAGATCATCCCAAAGCAGTTCCTCAAACGAATCGAACGCACCGGCTACGGCGAGTTCCTCTTCTTCGACTGGCGCCGCATTCAGGAAGGCCCAAACACAGGTGAGCCCAACGTCTCCTTTATCCTGAACAACCCGGCATACGAAGGCGCGAAGATCCTGATCGCAGGAAAAAACTTCGGCTGCGGCAGCTCGCGTGAACACGCCGCCTGGGCGTTGACCGACTTCGGCTTCCTGGCCGTCATCGCCCCGAGCTTCGCGGATATCTTCTTCTCCAATGCAGGCAAAAACGGCATGGTCCTGGTCCGCCTGTCTGAAGAGGATGTGAATCTTCTGACGCACCGAAGCGCAAACAATCCGAAGCACACAATCACCATCAACCTCGAAGCCCAGACCGTGTCGGACAACGACGGCTTCAGCGCACACTTCGATATCGACCCATTCCGCAAGTACTGCCTGCTGAACGGTCTCGATGACATCGGCCTCACCTTACGTCACGAAGCCGAGCTCGACACCTACGAATTCAGACACGATGCCGAATTCTGGCTGGCACCGCGTCCTGTCTCCCCTGATTCCTCCGCGATCTGATATTTCGCGAAGCCACACCCGAAAGGCTGCCACTTGAGCAACGAAGTCAATCCAAAAAAATATTCTCACGTCCTCACCGAAGGCCCCTCCCGCGCCGCTGCCCGCTCCTACTTTCGCAGTGTGGGCTTCACCAAGGAAGACCTGCACAAGCCCATCATTGGCATCGCCAACACCTGGACCGAGATCGGCCCCTGCAACTTCCATCTCCGCAAAGTCGCCGAGGCCGTCAAGCAGGGCGTACGCGAAGCCGGTGGTACGCCGATGGAGTTCAACACCGTCACCATCCATGACGGCATCACCATGGGCACCCAGGGCATGAAAGCCTCGCTGGTCTCGCGCGAAGTCATCGCCGATTCCATCGAACTCGTCGCGCGCGGCAACTCCTTTGACGGCATCGTCTGCATCGCCGGCTGCGACAAGAACATGCCTGCGGCGATCATGGCCCTCGCCCGGCTCGACATTCCGGGGCTCATGCTCTACGGCGGCAGCATCGCCCCCGGCTCCCTCAAGCAGCCCGACGGTACAACGAAAGAGATCACGATTCTTTCCGTCTTCGAAGGCATGGGTTCGCACGCCGCCGGAAAGATCAACGACGCAGAGCTCGAGGCCCTTGAAGCCGCGGCCTGTCCCGGTCCCGGGGCCTGCGGGGGTCAGTTCACCGCCAACACCATGGCCATGGCCGGCGAGTTCCTCGGCATCTCGCCCATGAACATCACCGGCGTCCCCGCCATGTCGCCCGAAAAGCACGAAGCCTCCCGCCAGGCTGGCCGCCTCGTCATGGACCTCGCTCGCGCCGGCCTCACACCACGCAAAATTGTCACGCGCCAGTCCATCGACAATGCCATCGCAGCGGTCTGCGCCTCGGGTGGATCGACCAACGCCGTCCTCCACCTCATCGCTATCGCGCACGAATTCGACATCCCGCTCACCATGGAAGACTTCGATCGCATCTCCGAACACACGCCGTTCATCTGCGACCTCTCTCCCGGCGGCAAGTACGCGGCGAAGGACTACCAGGACGCCGGCGGCTCACGCGTCTTGGCCCAACGCCTCATCGAAAAAGGTCTTCTCCGTGGCGACAGCATCACCGTCTCTGGCAAGACTCTCGCAGAAGAAGCCGCGCTTGCTGTAGAAACGTCCGGCCAACCGGTCATCCGAACCTGGGACAATGCCCTGAAGCCTACCGGCGGCCTCGTCATCATGAAAGGCAATCTCGCCCCCGAAGGTTGCGTCATCAAGGTCGCTGGACACGAGCGCATCCACCACACCGGCACCGCCCGCGTCTTCGACTCCGAGGACGACTGCCATGCCGCCGTCGAAGCGGGCAAGATCAACCCCAACGACGTTCTCGTGATTCGCTATGAAGGCCCGCGAGGAGGCCCGGGCATGCGTGAGATGCTCGCCGTTACGGCCGCCATCAAGGGAATTCCCGAACTGTCCGAAACAGTGGCGCTGCTCACGGACGGGCGTTTCTCCGGCGCGACCCGCGGTCTTATGGCCGGACACGTTGCCCCAGAAGCTTATCTCGGTGGCCCCATCGCCGCCGTCCACGAAGGCGACACCATAACTTTCGACATCCCCAACCGTAAACTCACGCTCGAAGTTTCTGAGGAAGAAATTGCAAAGCGCCTCAAAAACTTCAAAGCACCCGAGCCGCGCTTCAAACGCGGCGTCTTTGCCAAATACGCCAGCTCCGTCAGCAGCGCCAGCCTGGGAGCGATCACAACTTAGTTGTCTGCTATCCACCCTGTACTCACTTTTCGTTGTTATCCCCGAACGGGATCTGCCGTTGCACAAAAGGTTCTTAGGAGGTCACCATGGCGAGCAAAAACGCACACCCCACCCTTACCGGTGCGGAAATTCTCTGGGCAACACTCGCAGGCGAAGGGGTAGACCGGGTCTTCGGCTATCCCGGCGGAGCGATCCTGCCCATCTACGATGCCCTGAGGAAATTCCCTATTCACCACATACTGGTGCGGCACGAGCAAGGCGCTTCGCACATGGCCGATGGATACGCGCGCGCCTCCGGCAAAGTGGGCGTCTGCATGGCGACCAGTGGGCCGGGCGCGACGAACCTCGTGACTGGGATCGCTACGGCGATGCTCGACTCCATTCCCATCGTGTGCATTACGGGACAGGTCTCGTCGAAAGTGTTGGGGAGCGATGCGTTCCAAGAGGTAGATATCACTGGAATTACGCTTCCGATCACAAAGCACAACTTCCTTGTGACCCGGGCGGAAGATATCGCGGCAGCGGTGCGGGAGGCGTTTCAGGTAGCACGGTCAGGCCGCCCAGGGCCGGTGCTGGTCGACATCACCAAAGACGCGCAACAAGCAGTTGCGGAGTTCAGCTTCGAGGCGGCAGCGCCTGCAGCGTATCGTCCGCACCCCATGTTGCGGGCGGAATCCTCTTCGATTCAGCAGGCTATCGAGCTGATTCAACAGGCCAAGCGGCCGTTGATCCTGGCTGGACATGGCATCACGCTCTCAGGGGCGGAGGCGCAGGTGATCGCGTTCGCGGAGAGGCAGCAGATACCGGTCGCGTGTACGCTTCTGGGGCTTGGGTCGTTTCCGACCAATCATCCTTTGTCGTTGGGAATGATGGGGATGCATGGTGAGTCTTGGGTCAATCATGCGATTCAGCAGGCGGATCTGCTGCTCGCATTTGGCATGCGTTTTGACGACCGCGTGACCGGCAATTTGAGCAGCTATGCGCAGAAAGCAAAGAAGATACACATCGAAATCGATCCTTCGGAGATAAATAAAAATGTGAAGGTGGACGTGGCTCTAATCGGCGACCTGCGGGAGACGCTGGAGCTTCTGCTGCCTTTGCTGCCGAAGAGCTCGGACGCCAGCTGGATCCGACAAATCATAGATTCGAAAGGAGATGCTGCTGTCCGCGACATCATCAATCTCCCCGATAACGGGCATCTCTATGCGGCGCACGTGATCAACGACATCTGGCGTGAGGCGCAGGCTGCGGGGCGGGGCGAACAGACCATCATAGTCACCGATGTGGGGCAGCACCAGATGTGGGAAGCCCAATATTATAAGCACGATACGGCTCGTTCCCTGGTCACCTCGGGAGGTCTGGGGACGATGGGATTTGCGCTTCCGGCGGCGATTGGGGCGAAGGTGGCGTGTCCTGAGAAAGATGTCTGGGTGATCGCCGGGGACGGAGGCTTCCAAATGACCGCCTCCGAGCTCTCAACGATTGCACAGGAAGGACTTGCGATCAACATCGCGGTGATCAACAACGGCTTCCTGGGAATGGTGCGGCAGTGGCAGGAGGCGTTTTACGAGAAGAACTACGCGGCCAGCCCTATTCTTTCGCCAGATTTTGTGAAGCTGGCGGGGGCCCATGGCATCGACGGCGCGCATGTGAGCGAGCGTAAGGACGTCATCCCGACGGTCACGCGGGCGCGGACGAGCGGTAAGGCCTTTCTTATCAACTTCCAGGTGGAGAAGGAGGACGGCGTGTACCCCATGATTGCGCCGGGAGCGGCATTGCACGAGATGGTGCGAAGGCCAGCGAAAGATCCTCTGCTCGAGACTTCGGAAGACGAATAATTGCGGGGAGTCTACGAAAAACGCTGTTCTGCTGACCACCTTACGCGGCAAATAACGTACCTTTCGGCCACTTTTGCGCAGGTTTGAACGGGGAGTTTCTGGCTTCAGGAAATGCGCCAGTTCTGCGAAGTTATTTTTGGGAGAGTGCGATGTCCGGTGGCTCGATAAGGAAGGCGTGGGGAAGGGCTACGGTACTGCTTGCGCTCGCGCTGCCGGTTGGGGCCAGGGCGCAGGAGCATACGGTGAGAGTCAGGGTCATCAATGCGCAGACGGGGCATCCAGTGACCGACGAGCGGCTGAGTGTGGTGGTGGACGGAGAACAGACCGGGTCGACGGTTGTGCCTGATGCGAATGGGATTGTCAGTCTGACTGCGGGGCGGACGGCGACGATCCGCGTCTCCGCGAACCTCTATGCGGACTGCAGGCCGGTGGCGGAGCGGAGTACGGACTATGCAATTTCGCGGATCCGTGCGGTCGGGATCGCCACAGGCAATGTGTGCAGCGATGCGCGGCCGGTGGCGAAGCATGGTGAGTTGATTTTCTTTGAGGTTCCCAAGGGTTCCCTTCCGGCGGTCAGAGATCAGGAGCATCCGTTGAGGATTCGGGTGATCAATGCGAAGACGGGCAGGCCGGTGACCGATGAGAGATTGAACGTGGCGCTGCGCGCGGACCAGATCGGGTCGGTGGCGATGGCGACCGATGGGAATGGGATCGTCCATGTAGACACGGGGAAGGCTTCGACGATCCGGATTCTTGCGAATATGTACGCGGACTGCAGGCCTCGTGCGGAGTTGTATACGGACTATTCGATTGCGGCGATTCGGGCTTCGGGACTGGTGACGGGGAGTCTTTGCGGCAGTGTTCCGGTGCCTCCGGTCAAGCCGGGGGAGATGATTTTGTTTGAGATTCCGAAGACGTATATTCCGGGGTATCCAGCGCCTCCGGTGACGACGATGCCGCATTCGGATGAGAGGCCGTCGAGCCAGTGAACCTTGCGCTAGAACTCTCATCGAACGTAAAACCTGTTATGAAAGCTCGATGGTACGTTTGGATTTTTTGTTACTTCCTTGCGGCTACGGTGCATTCGTTGACGAAGGGCCAACTTGCTTCGACACCGCGACTTGAGCCGTCAATGTTCGTGTTCTTCAACCTGATCTTCACACCCCTGTTTTGCGCGTTTGTGATTCTTTCTTTCCTTTCACAAACGCGGAATTGGATAGAGAGAACAATCCTCACAATGTCTGCTTTCGGCTTTGTACCGGCTGTTGCATCAGCGCTTCACCGGCTTGGATACATTCCAGTTTCCATGTCGCCACATATCTCTCTCTGGACATTTTTTATAGCGACGACCCTGCTCGGCTACCGAACTGACCAAGTCCTGAAATATCAGGATGGAAGAAAAGAGACGACTCTATGCTCCACACCTTTGTAGCGTTGGTTTCCGATAAGCCTGGCGTGTTGACGCGGGTGGCTTCGTTGTTTCGGCGGTTGAATATCAACATCGTTTCGTTGACGGTGGGCGAGAGTGAGCGGGCGGATGTGTCGCGGATGACGATTGTGTGCGAAGCTCCGGACCATGCGGCGCATCGGATCAAGGCTTCGTTGTACAAGCTTGAGATCACGCTCGATGTGGATGAGGTGGGGCGCTCGGAGGCGGTGATCCGCGAGCTTTGCCTGATCAAGGTGGCGGCGGGCCCTTCCCATCCTTTGGGGCAGGGTTCGCGGTCGCAGATCTTCGAGCTTGCGAATGTGTTTCGCGCGCGGGTGGTGGATCTAGCGCCGGAGTCGGTGATGCTCGAGATGACGGGGAGCTCGAGCAAGATTGAAGGTCTGGTGCAGGTGATTACGGAGTCGGGGTACACGATTCTGGAGGTGTCACGCACGGGTCGCATGGCGATGCGGAGGGGGCACCATACGAGTCGGGTGCTGAAGGCGTTGGGGACTTCGGAGGGTGGTCAGGTGGAGTCGGCGGTGTTTGTGCAGAAGCCTCTGGGGGATTTGATTCCGAATGAGTTTGAGGATGTGCATGAAGAGGAGGAGTAGCGGAAGGCGCGGGAGTAGATGCCGGTGCACGGAACGAAATGCAGATCCTTCGACTCCGCTCAGGATGACATTTTTGGGCGGGCAAGGAAGAGCAAAGCACCAACGGAAATGCGAGAAGCAGATCCCCTGCGGGGATGACAACAAGATGTGCAAGACAATCGCAGCCTGATGGTTTGCGATTGTCAGGTCGTTGGATTGTTGGATGGAGAGATGATGAGTGGTGCAACACGGCGTGAGTTTTTGAATCGGGGTGCGGTCTTTGTTGCGGGGTCTGCGGCGCTGCGCGGCGGTGCTGCGTTTGCAGGTGGGACTTTGGGTATGGCGCCTTTGATGCAGTTCGACTATGCGCAGGTGCAGCTTCTGGATGGGCCGATGCTGGAGCAGTTTCGCCAGCAGCATGCACTGTATCTGCAGATGGATGAAGACAGTCTGTTGAAGCCGTTTCGTCAGCTTACGGGGCAGCCTGCGCCGGGTGAGGACATGGGCGGCTGGTATTCGCCGTCGGAGCGGTTCGATCCTGGAAAGGACATGACCGGATATGTTCCGGGTCATAGCTTCGGGCAGTATCTGTCCGGTCTTTCGCGTGCGTATGCGGTGACCGGCGACCGAGCGACGCAGCAGAAGGTACAGCGGCTGGTGCGCGGATTTGCTCCTACGGCGGTTACAAGTTTTTATCGCGACTATTGCCTGCCCGCGTACACGTTCGACAAGACCAACTGCGGGCTGATCGATGCGCACCAGTTCGCGGCAGATCCGATTGCATTGGAGGTGCTGAACAAGGCAACCGATGCGGCGCTTCCCTGGCTGCCGGAAAAAGCGCTGAACCGCACGGAGATGGCGGCGCGTCCGCACAAGAATGCGGCGTATACCTGGGACGAGTCGTACACGCTGCCGGAGAATTTTTATCTTGCGTACAGCCGGGGCGCGGGGACGAGATATCGCGAACTGGCGCGGCGTTTTCTCGAGAACGATACGTACTTCGATCCACTGGCGGCAGGCGAGAATGTGCTTCCCGGGCAACACGCGTATAGCCATGTGAATGCGCTCTCGTCGGCGATGCAGGCGTACCTGGTCGATGGCAGCGAACGGCACCTGGCGGCGGCGCGCAATGGGATGCGCTTTGTGCTGGAGCAGAGTTTTGCGACCGGAGGCTGGGGTCCGAATGAGACCTTCCAGAAGCCGGGGAGCGACGGCCTGGCGGACTCGCTGGTGAAGACGCATAACAGCTTCGAGACGCCGTGCGGGGTGTACGGACACTTCAAGATTGCGCGTTACCTGATGCGCGCGACCGGCGAGAGCAGCTATGGCGACGGCATGGAGACGATTCTGTACAACACGATTTTGGGAGCAAGGCCGACGCGCGCGGACGGGACTACTTTCTACTACTCGGACTACAACCAGGATGCGGCCAAATTCGATGCCGCGGATAAGTGGCCGTGCTGCTCGGGGACATTTGTACAGCTTGCGGCGGACTACGGCATCAGCGCGTATCTGCGTTCGCCGGCGGGTGTGTATGTGAATCTTTATGTGCCGTCGCGGGTTTCGTGGAAGCAGGGCGCGGCTTCGGTGGTGTTGACGCAGGAGACGCAGTATCCGAATGCAGATGAGACAACGCTGCGCGTGGGGCTTGATCGCGCGGAGAGATTTACGGTGGCGTTGCGCATTCCGGCGTGGGCTGGAGCTGCCACGAAGGTGAGGATCAACGGGCGGGCTGCGGGCGCGGAGGTGAAGCCCGGGGGCTGGCTGAGGCTCGACCGCATGTGGAGGGACGGCGACCGAATTGAAGTGACCTTCGACATGCCGCTGCGGCTTGTGCCCCTGGATGAGCGCCACCCTGAACTCGTAGCGCTGATGCGCGGCCCGGTGGCGCTGTTTGCTTTACAGCCCCTGCCGCAGCGGATCAGCAGGCAGGCGCTGCTTTCGGCGCAACGTGCGAGCGTGTCGTCGACGGATTGGCTTGTGGCGACTGAGGGCGAGCCGATGCGCATGCGGCCGTTTGCAGCGATTTCGACGGAACGATATCGGCTGTATCAACACGTGAGCTGAGATTTCAACGCATGACTTGCTAGACTTTCTTATTGACGACCAACGAACTTCAACCGCGGGTGTCAGCAGCGTTATGTTTCGCATAACGACTTGTTCACCTGCCGACTACGAAAAGGAAAATGACGCACATGGCTAAGGCATACCACGACGCAGACGCAGACCTCTCTCTTATCCAGGCGAAGAAAGTCGCCATTATCGGTTATGGCTCGCAAGGCCACGCTCATGCTTTGAACCTGAAGGACTCGGGTGTGGAGGTGCGTGTGGGTTTGCGTGCGGACTCTCCCAATGCGGAGCGGGCGCGGAAGGCGGGGCTTGAGGTTGGGACCGTGGCGGAGGTTTCGAAGTGGGCCGATGTGATTATGAATCTGACGCCGGACCAGACGGCGGCAAAAGTGTATCACGCGGAGATTGAGCCGAACATGAAACCGAATGTGACGCTGATGTTTGCGCATGGGTTCAATATTCGTTTCCGCACGATTACACCGCCGAAGACGGCCGATGTTTCGCTGGTGGCTCCGAAGGGTCCGGGGCATCGGGTGCGCGAGGTGTTTACCGAAGGCGGCGGAATTCCTGGCCTGGTGGCGGTGGAGCAGGATGCGAGCGGAGAGGCGCTGAAGCTTGCATTGAGCTATGCGAAGGGGATTGGATGCACGCGGGCCGGGGTGCTGGAGACGACGTTTACCGAGGAGACGGAGACGGATCTTTTTGGCGAGCAGGCGGTGCTTTGCGGAGGGACGTCGGCGCTGGTGAAGGCAGGGTTCGAGACGCTGGTTGAGGCGGGGTATCAGCCGGAGCTTGCGTACTTCGAAGTGCTGCATGAGCTGAAGCTGATTGTGGACCTGATGTATCGCGGGGGCCTGGAATATATGCGGCATTCGATCTCGGATACGGCGGAGTGGGGCGATTATGTGGCCGGGCCGCGCATTGTGACCGATGAGGTGAAGAAGGCTATGAAGGGGCTGCTGAACGATATTCAGGATGGAACGTTTGCGAAGAAATTTATCGCGGAGAATGAGACGGGGCGGCATGAGTTTGCGAGGATTCGTAAGGCAGAGGCGGCGCACCAGATTGAGAAGGTAGGGGCGGAGCTGCGGAAGTCGATGCCGTTTCTTGATCCGGTGGTGGTGAAGGATGGGGCGGTGGTGAAGGCTTAGCTGAGGTCGGTTGACAGGCCACTTTGTGACGGGTGTTACCTCTTCGGTTGGCGCGCTCCCGTTGGTCGCGAACGAGAATGTTCGTGCGGACGAACGGGAGCCGCGGGGAGGCCCCTATTTGCTTGCGGAGTGGTGCGGTCTGCGTAGGAGCTTCGCGCCGGGCGTCATGATGGACGAGAGGAGAACACGATGAGCGATGCGGGGTTGACCGGGGCGGAGCTGATGGCCTGGAATGAGGCTTCGGCGGCGAAGTGGAAGGCGCTTGTGAGTGCCCGGCCTGAGGTGCTTGCGATACCGTGCGATATTTATCGGCCTGGAACGGTAAGCGAGCTGCTGCAGCATATCGTTGGGGCGGAGCTGCGGTATGCGGAGCGGCTTCTGGATGTGCCTGTAACCGATTATGGGGCGATTCCAAGCAGGACGGCGGAGGAGATCTTCGCCACGCATGACCGGGCGCTGGAGATGTTTCGCGGATTGCTGCAGGATGGTGCGTTCGACTGGAAGAGGGAGATCGAGTTCGGGACGCTTACGGCCGGTCGGCTGAAGGCGCCGCGGCGGGCTGTGTTTCAACATGCCATGCTGCATGCGGTCAGGCACTACGCGCAGCTGGCTACGCTGGGTCGGCAGCATGGGTTTGGAGTAGGGCCGCTCGATTACCTGTTGATGGCGGCGCGGCCTGTGGGATAGCTGGACGGCCCTGGGGAGATGACGCGGGTTGAACTTCGGTGAGGTGTCGTGCGTAGAGGACTCATGGGCGTCACGTCTGCGTGAAGACGACGGAGCTGTGGGTCACGTGGAGTACAGTTTGCAGCGTGAGGGCAGGTCGCGGCATCTAACCTCTCACATCTCTGTACCCCAAAACTTATGATCTGCTTTCCTGCCCTTCTCGCTCTTGTCGTCATGCCGGCGCTGTCTTTGGGAGTTCCCCAACAACGCGTCGCGCTGGCTGCACTGCGTCATGACTACAGGCCGCTGCTGGTGTTTGCCGCGGCGGACAACGAAGAAGTTCGCGAGCAGGTGAAGCTGCTGGCCGACCATGCGCAGGAGATGCGGGAGAGGCAGGTGGTGCTGGTTCCGGTTTTGTTCAAAGGCGAAGGCGATATGGGTGGCTTGCCCGAGGTGTGGCTGGAGCACGTGGAAGAGGCAGCAGCGCGGCGGCGGTTTCACGTGGGGCCGGAGGAGTTTGCGGTGATCCTGCTGGGCAAGGATGGCGGGGAAAAACTGCGGTCGCAGAATCCTGTCACAATGGAGAGGTTGAACAAGCTGATCGACGGGATGCCGATGCGGCAGAAGGAGGCCCGGGATGGCCACTCTGGATAGCTATGAAGGCGGAGTTTCGACGCTGCCGGTGGGTTCGATGGAGCCGCAGGTTCTGGCTGGTGCGCCCCCGGAGCCAAGTCCATGTTGCGAGATAATCCAAGCGCTGCGGTCGATTTCGTCGCTGGATGGTCTGTCGGAACAAGAGTACCTGTGGCTGGCGACCCATGGCAGTGAGCGCCGCGGGGAGGACCGTGCGTTGCTGTTTCGGGAGAATGAGCCCGCGGTGGCGATGAACATCATCCTCGAAGGCGAGGTGCAGGTGCGCCGGCGGCATACGGGACCGATCGCGCTGTTTATCGGCCGGGCGGGACAGATGACAGGGCTGCTTCCGTTTTCGCGTATGAAAAACTATGGCGGGGACGGCTATGCGGTCGGGATGGTGTGGACACTCGATGTGCCGAAGGAACTGTTTCCAGAGATGCTGAAGGCGATCCCCACGATGGGGTCGAGATGCGTGTCTCTGCTGCTGGACCGGGTCCGCGAGGTGACCCGGATGGAACAGCAGGCGGAGAAGCTGAACGCATTGGGAAAGCTGGCGGCGAACCTGGCGCATGAGCTGAACAACCCGGCTTCAGCGGCGCAACGGTCGGCAGCGGGGCTGTTTCGCGAGCTGCGGGAGTATGGCGACAAAAAATTCCATCTGGGCAAGCTGATCCTGAACGACGAGCAGACGGAGAAATACAAAAACTGGATCGAGGTGGCGCGCGGCCGGATGAACGCATACACCACGCCGGCCCCACAGAGTCCTCTGGCGGCAGTGGATCGCGAAGAGGTGCTGGTGCGCTGGTTGACTGAGCATGGCGTCTCCGAGCCGTGGAAGATTGCGCCGGCGCTGTCGGAGACGAACCTGGGGCTGGATCTGTTGGATGAGCTTGTGGAGGTCGTGTCTCCGGAGGTGCTGCCGGTAGCGCTGGCCACGGTGGCGGGGTCGCTACGGGTAGAGCGGATGGCCGAGACGGTGGTGGACTCGACGGTGCGCATCTTCGATCTCATCTCGGCGATCAAGGACTACTCGTACATGGACCAGGCGCCGGTGCAGGATGTGGATCTTGCGCAATCGCTCGAAAATACGTTAGTCATGTTCAACTCGCGTCTGAAGAATGTGGACGTGGTGCTGGAGTTCGATCCGGAGCTGCCTCCGGTCAGCGCGTACGGGAGCGAGTTGAACCAGGTCTGGACGGCGCTGATCGAGAACGCGCTCGATGCGATGCACGACTGCGGAACACTCCGGATGAAGACCCAACTGAGCGGCTCGCTGGCGCTGGTGGAAGTGTGGGACTCCGGGCCGGGAATCGAGGAGACGATACGATCGCGGATCTTCGAGCCGTTCTTTACGACGAAGGCTCCGGGCCGGGGGCTCGGGCTGGGACTGGATACGGTGCAGCGGATCGTCAGCAAGCACTCGGGGTTTGTAACGGTCGAGACCAAGCCTGGGTCCACCTGCTTCCAGGTGAGGCTGCCGCTCGAGCGGGTGGAGGCTTACTAAGGCCCGAGGGTGTCCTGCCGGACGGGGACACTGATTCAAATCAAACAAGCTTATGGCGTGGGTACTGCTGGAAAAGAGGTCTCGCTTACGCGAGATGCCCACATCTCAAGATCGAGATATGGGGCACCCGGATTCGTGACAGTCCTCGGATTCATGAGGTAGATATCAAGTCCCCTTGCGATGGGGTGTGTGGTTTTGATAGGGAGGCGTGGAGCTTGATCCCGACCAGCGGGAGGGCCAGCCGAAGGGGCATACTCCCCACGAAGTGGGCGCCGCCCGCGCAGGGCGCATTTTGATTCTAAGCTATTTGGTTACTTCGACGCCGCGCCAGAAGGCGATATGGTGCTTCACGTTGCGTGCAGCAGGCTTGGGGTCCGGGTAGTACCAGGCGGCGTCAGGGTTATCCTGGCCATCGACTACGACCGTGTAGTAGCGAGCGAGACCCTTCCAGGGGCAGCTAGACGTGGTGGAGCTGGGGCGGAGAAATTCACGCTTCACCGCTTCTTCGGGAAAGTAGATATTGCCTTCAACGGTTTCGAAGGTTTCGCTTTCGGCCAGTGTCTGGCCGTTCCAAACTGCCTTTGCCATAATGGACTACCTGCATTCTTTTCTGCAACTTACGATGCGCGCACCGAGTCTGCGGGATGCCTCCGCGAGGGCGAAAATCGCATGTTCCTCATTCCTTTGTAACAGAATCAGGGCAGAAAAGGAAAGGTGGGCGGCCTCTGGCTGCCGGCAGTGGGTCAGGCCGCCGGCTTGTTCGGGCCGAAGGTCTTAAGAAATGCCTCGTAGTAGGTCCGGGCGACTGGTTGGGCGGCGATCAGCGCGGCCGTCTTGCCCATGAAGGGGTTGCCGCTCTGCTTTTCGGTTTCGGCGTGGAAGTGGTGGAACTTGGCGTAGATAAGGATTCCTTCTGCGTTGGAATCGAGGAAGAGGTCGGCATCCAAGGCGCCACGCAGGACCAGGGAGGCGGCCATCTCCCAATAGCTAAGGGCCTGGCGCCAGGAGGCGTTGTGCTCGGAGGCGGGGTCGCGGGAGACGACGCGGAGCTCTTCGACGGTCCTGGGCTGGAAGTCGGAGACCAGAAACCGCCGGGCCTTGCGAAGGGTGGCCTCTCGACGTATTTCGTAAAGCTTGAGGATCAACTCAGCATCGGCGGCGGTGGCCATGATTTCCTTTCAGATACTGCAGCGACAACGTCAGATAGCGGCAACGTCAGATATAGATGTGCGACTTCGAATAACGGTTCAGGCGACGCTTTCGACCAGCGGGCGGGTTTTCTCCGGGTCCGGGCGCTGAGCAATTGGTTCGGGTGCGGGACCGGCGATTTTCTTGTCGAAGGTGCAGGCAACCGTGGCTGGTGCCTCTTCCGGAGCACCCTTCTTTTTGCGGCGCTTTGGCAGGGCGTCGTGATTGTTTGGGCAGATGTGGAAGGTTCCCTCGGCGTTGATCACCTCCAGCAGATAGGCGCTGTCGCACTTGGGACAGACTTCGTTGATCAGCTTGAGGTTCGAGGCGAAGTCGCACTTGGGGTAGTTGACGCAGCCATAGAAGACGTCGCCGCGCTTGGTCTTGCGGACGGCAATGTCGCCTCCGTCCTTCGGGCATTTCACCTCGAGCAGCTCCTGTTTGATGTACTTGCACTTCGGGTAACCTGAGCAGCTGATGAACTCTCCATACTGGCCATTGCGCAGCAGCAGGGGCTTGCCGCACCTGGGGCACGCCTCCTCAAGCTGCACGGGAGGCTTCTGCTGGACCTTCTGGTTGAGCTTGCGTATGGTCTTGCAGGGCGGATCTTCGTTGTATCCGGGGCAGGCCATAAACGGCCCCCAGGGCCCATTGCGCAGCACCATGACCCGGCCGCAGTTGTCGCAGAACTCTTCTTCGGCAACCTCGTCGGCGCCCGGCGCGCTGAGGTCCGGTTTCGCGGCAAAGTTCTCCTTGGTAAAGTCGCAGCTTACAGGTTCGACAGTGACTTTTTTCCCCTGCGCGGCAGCCTGGTTGATGGCCGACGCCATCTCTTTCGCATCGCCAACTTCCTTCGAGTACTCGATCACCTCGTCGGTCGTTGCTCTCACGATCATCGGGTAGGCAAGGGCGGAGATGACCTTCTGAACGATCGCCTTCGGGTCCTTTTTCCATGGGCCGGCGGCGATGATGACGGGCTTGATTTTGGTGAAGTTCGAACAGGAGTAGAAGCTGCCGAACTTGCCCCATTTCAGGATCAGCGGGCTTCCACAGTTGTCGCAGCGCTCGTCGGTCTTCTGTTCCATGCGCTTGATGTCTTCCATGTTGGCGCTGGCCACGCCGAGCTCTTTTTCGAAGTGGTCATAGAAGCCATTGAGCAGGTCGGTCCACCGCTCCGTTCCATCCTCCACAGCGTCGAGCTCGACCTCGAGGTTGGCGGTGTATTGCGGGTCGAAGATGTAAGGGAAATTCTTGACCAGCAGCCCGGTGACGACCGTGCCGATTTCGGTAGGAACAAACTTCGCGCCTATCTTCTTGACGTAATCGCGATCCTGAATGGTGTTGATGATGGAGGCGTATGTGGACGGGCGGCCGATGCCGCGTTCTTCGAGAACCTTGACCAGCGAGGCTTCGTTGTAGCGCGGGGGAGGCTCGGTGGCCTTTTGCTGCGGGTCGAGCTTGATCAGGTCGAGCGGCTGATTTGCATTCAGCTCCGGAAGGCGGCTCTCAGCACCCTCGTCCTGGGCTTCGCCTGCAGCGGCATCGCCCTCTGCCTGCGCTGCCTGTTGGGCGAGCTTGTCTGCAGCGGCCTGGTCTTCTTTGCCGGCCTTTTCTTTTGCGGCCTGGCGAGCTTTTTTATCTTCTTCTTCGAACTTGAGGAAGCCGTCGAACTTGAGCACGCTGCCACTGACGCGGAAGTCATACGTGTTCTTCGATTTCGCAGCGACGTCTACCGTGGTCTGGTCGAAGACGGCGGGCGTCATCTGGCTCGACACGAAGCGCTGCCAGATGAGGCGATACAGGCGGAACTGCTCGTCGGAGAGATATTTGCGGATCGACTCCGGAGTGTACTTCACCGAAGTCGGGCGAATGGCTTCGTGCGCGTCCTGCGCCTGCGCCTGTTTTTTGCCGGCATACTCGTTGGGCTTGGCGGGCAGGTATTGCGGGCCGAGCTTGCCGACGAACTCGCGGGCGTCCTGAATGGCGTCGGCGCTGACGCGGGTGGAGTCGGTACGCATGTACGTGATCAGACCGACGGTGCCTTCGCTTCCGATCTCGACGCCTTCATACAGACGCTGGGCGACGCCCATGGTGCGGCGAACATTGAAGCCCAGGCGGCCAGCCGCGTCCTGCTGCAGCTTGCTGGTGGTATAGGGAGCCTGCGGATTGCGCTTGCGTTCCTTCTTTTCGACTCCGCGCACGGACCACTTGGCGGTCTGCAGCTGCGCCATGACCTCATCGACGGCGTCCTTGTCGGGAAGCGCATTTGCGAGGAACTGCTCCTTGCCTTCCTTGTCGACACCGTTGGCAACGCGGATGGGCGTGCCATCGACACCGACCATCCGCGCGGTGAACTTCTGCGCGGCTTTGCCGGTGCGGAGATCGGCGTCGATCGTCCAGTATTCGACGGGGTTGAAGTCGTTGATCTCCTGCTCGCGCTCGACGATCAGGCGGAGGGCGACGGTCTGGACGCGTCCGGCGGAGAGGCCGCGGCGGACTTTGTCCCAGAGCAGCGGAGAGATCTGGTAGCCGACAAGGCGATCGAGCACGCGGCGGGTCTGCTGAGCGTCGACCAGGTTCTCGTCTACATCGCGTGCGTTGAGGAAGGCCGCCTGCACAGCTTTTTTGGTGATCTCATTAAAGGTGACGCGCCGGATCTTGGACTTGTCCTTGACCATCGGCATCAGCTGCAGGGAAAGATGCGCGGCAATGGCCTCGCCTTCGCGGTCAGGGTCGGGCGCGAGGTAGACCATATCTGCCTTCGCAGCCAGCTTTTTCAGGCGTTCGACAACCTTCTCTTTGCCCGGAGAGACGATCAGCGTGGGCTCGAAGGTGCGTCGTTTCAGCTCGACGCCGATGTCGTTTTTGGGCAGGTCCATGATGTGGCCGATGGAGGCCTCCACGATGTAGTCGCTGCCGAGATATTTATTGATCGTCTTCGCTTTTGCGGGTGATTCGACGATCACCAGTGATTTAGCCATTTCTTCCCTTCGTACGTGAGAAACGCGCTGCCGAAGCAAAACGTTCCGATAACTTCGCTGTTCCCTTGCGAACCTAACACGGTTTCCCGAAACGCGTCATCCGGTGGTGTTGGGTGGAATGACGGTGAGCGGGGGTAAAGGTCACTGTTTCGCTTCTGCTCCCGGCGTTCGAACGCACCTTGGGTCCGGTCCTCCAAGTGATGCGTTGAGCGCCAGTTAGCTCGTCTTGCCAGCTATTTGTGAAACCTTGCGGCAGGCGCTCGCAGCGGTTCGGCCTAAAAGGCCCGCACATAATTTTTTCCGGGCAACTGGCGGACGCGTCCGGCAAGTTCAAGTTCGAAGAGCGCAGTGAAGATTTCAGCGGAGTTCAACTCGCCCTCCAACTGCTCGATCAGCTCATCCAGTTGCGTGGATTCGTCGTGCCGCAAACGGTCGAACACGGTGCGTTCGTGCTGCGGCATGGGCGTCTCATCAAATAGAGATGCGGCGCCCCCGGGTTTTGATTCACGTCCGCCGGACGCGGCGTTGAGTTCGTCTTCAAGCTGCAGGCGCACATCGGAGGGCAGGTCTTCCCAGATGTCTTCCCATGTGGCGGTCAGCTTTGCGCCTTGCTTGATCAGCGTGTTGGGTCCCCAGGCGCTCTTGTTGGTGACGTTTCCGGGTACGGCGTACACGTCGCGATTCTGCTCCATGGCGCAGCGTGCGGTGATGCGTGTGCCGGAGTGTTCCGCCGCTTCAATGACAAGGACGCCGATACTCATGCCGCTCAGGATTCGATTGCGCAGGGGAAAGTTCTGTGGCGCGGGAAACGTGCCGAGCGGATATTCGGTGATGATGGCCCCACCGGTCGCGACGATCGATTCGGCGAGCTTCTTGTTTTCCTTGGGGTAGATGACGTCGATGCCGGTGCCCCAGACGGCGACGGTTTTGCCCTGCGCGTCGATGGCGCCTTTGTGGGCTGCGGTGTCGACGCCGCGGGCCATGCCGCTGAGGATGACAAGGCGTCGATGCGCAAGGTCGCGGGAGAGGAGTTCGGCCATGCCCGATCCGTAGGGCGTAGGGTGGCGCGTGCCGACCACTGCGATGCCCGGGCGAGAGAGCAGAGCCATGTTGCCGCGAGCCCAAAGGACGGCCGGAGGGTCATAGATCTCGCGCAGGCGTTCCGGGTAGGCGTGGTCTTCGGGTGTCAGGATCAGCGCGCCTCCTTCTTCCGTTCGGCGAAGCTGCTCTTCGGCTGCGACGCGCGCCTTGCCTTCGAAGACGAACTGGGCGGAGGGGCCGGGCATGCCGAGAGCTTCGAGTTCGGTAAGCGAAGATTGGAAGAGATGCTCGGCTGCGGTGAGGCGGCCCATCGCCTTCCAGATGCGCGTGACGCCCATGCCCGGAGTCAGCGTGAGGGCGAGCCATGCCAGGCGTGCGGCCTGGTTTGGCGCTGCAGCGGATGCGGCGGGTGCTTCTGCCTGGCCCGGCAAACTCATCTCGTGCTGGTCCTCCCTGAAGGGCAATGGCGTTGAGATAGAGCAGAATGTGCTTTTCTTTGCACAGCCATCGACGGCAGAGCCTAAAGGGACGGGGAGGCGAAGTCAAGTTGTCACCGATCTTTACGTGCTTCGGACCCTGCCGAACGTGCGATCACCAGGGCTGCGGCTCCCATGGCCAAAGCAACGCCCAGGCTGGTCCACTCGTCGCCATTGTGCGGTGCGGCAGCGACCCGGGGCGCATGCAGGATGGCGACCCAAAGAAGAAACATGGCGGCAAGAAGCGTCATGATGGGCTCAACCAGGCGGCGGACGAGAAGGCTCGCGGCGGAGACGAAGAACGCAGTCCCGGTCGCATAGGCCCAGAAGAGACGAGCGGGGATCCAGGTTGGAATCAGCGTGGCGACAAACCCGGCGTAGAGAAAATGCTGCACGCCGAAGACGGTCAGCGAAAAGGCAACAAGCGCTTGTCCGGTGAGCGCGAGAGGGCGAGTCAGTTGCCGTGAATCTGTCGGAAAGGTGGATGCGAGGACAAGTGCGGCGCCGCCGATCGCGAGCAGTTCGAACGTGCCCGTCCACGGCCCGGGGTTATGCAATTGGCCGAGCAGCTTTGGCACAAAGAGGACGAGGGCACGCAGGAGGATCCCTGCAGCCAGGACCATGGCGGCAACACGACCGTAGCGTGGAAGGACGATGCCGATTGCGGTTGCCAGGAAACCAAGTGCCGTGAGTGCGGCGAAGGGGGCGCTGGTTTGTGCCCACGGCGGTCCAGCCTGCGGCCATTGCGTGCCCGCGTGCGCAGCGAAGAGAGCGCACAGGATTCCGAACAACGCCATCGCGGCGGCAAACAGAACGCGGCCGGCGGATAGAAGCGCGTTGAAACGCAGACTATTTTCAAAATTGAGTGCAGGTGAGTTGCGCAGCTCGCTTGAAGAAATACTGGTTTCCATGCGTGCGATAGTATCCGATGACGTTCGCCGCATGTGGTTCAAATTGTTGGGTGCTAAGTGGTGCAGTGAAGAGAAGGCCGGCTACTCGACGGGGGTTTCGTCGACCACTCGAACCTTTGCAGGCAGCTCGAAGATCGACGGCGGCGGCTCGTCGCGCTTGAGCTCGGTGACGGCCACGATCTGTTCGCCCGTGCGCGGTCGTTGTGCTTGATGATCATGTAAATGAAGAGGTCGGGGAGTACCAGCCCTCAGACCTCTTTATTTGCCAACCAGCCTCTCTATTTCCTGCGAGCGTACCCCTTTAAGAACGTGATTGTTTGAGGAATGAGTCCCATCTTGTGGGGTCCGTGGGCCCGCTAAGACGTAGATCAGATTTTATTTTTCGAAGCTACAGGTCGGTGCCAAGGGAGCATGTTTGTCACAGTCCCACGAACCCATTTCGAACCTTAAGAATGGGCGATCTGCAAGCAAAGCCGCCCCGGAAGGCGGCTCTTGCTGCTTTACATCGTTGAACTGCATGCACAGCAGAGCTAACCGAAGGAGCTCTAGCCGCGGTTGGTGAACCTGCCCATCATTCGGCGAAGGAGACTCGCGCCGCTCACAATGCCTGTCCCGAGAAGCAGCAAGGAGGACGGTTCGGGAACCGATGGGGGCGGAGGGGTGTTCGGCGTCCCCGGGATGAACGTGTCAGGACCCGTTCCAAAGGAGAAGGTAGCATCTGTGATTGTCGTGTTCGTTGTGACGCCCGCGAGCGCCAGAGTAAAAGTGGCTGGACCGATCGTGTATGGATTGAACTGCTGAAATCCGTTGTTCACACTGGAGAAGGTCCCGCCGTCGGTCATAAAGGGCGTGATCATCTCGTTAGGCTTGCCGCCACCAATTGCCTCTAAGGTAATCGTGTTCCCGACTATCCCGAAGCTACCCTGCCCTCCGGCTCCGAGAAATCTGGTTGGGGAACCGGCCACATAGGTCACGACACCGGTACTGCTGACATTGCCCTGCTGCCCTGAGGCAGTCGTCGCTCCGAGGGTGCCCGGGGCGTCGCTGAGAGTGAAGGAGATGTCGCTAAGCGCCTGACCGGCGCTGACGATGGAGCTTGCACTGAGGAGATTGGTCAACGTGACCGAGAGCGAACCTGCACTGGTGGTGAAGGCCGCGCTGGCTGCCAATGCGCCGTCAGTCCCGGTGCCGCTTCCGTTGAAGGTGATTGTTGTTGCGTTGGCGGGGGTTGCCAAAGCGAAGGCGAGCGGCACTAAGGCGAGGGTAGAAGACCACGACCGAATTTTCACTGTATTGCCTCTTAGAGCCGGGCAGATCGTCAAACCAGAAGCGGGCCCTTGCCCGGTCTTTTGCATTGCTCCTGGAGGTTGTTAGCCCCTATACCGGCGCGTGCGAAAAGCTCTGGGACACCTGCACCGATCGTAGGATTGAAGTCCCCGAGACACTTGAGACCACAACAAATACTCTGCACCGTGTAAGCACTACCCGCACTTCAATGGCCCATGTGAGGGAATTTATCTGGATTAGCGTAAATGCCAGCTCTGTATCACTTGAGGTTGTGAGGGACTGCACTTAGATGGAGCCCACGAAAGTGCAACATGCAACCCCGTTCACAGAAAAGGGAAGTTGTGTGCCGCGTTGCGCAATAAACGACCCGCTCATCCTTGTTGAGAAAGGTATTGATCCACAGGTGCAGGTGACGTTGAGCTCGTCTTATCGGTATCGGTGGCGATACGGGCACAATATTTCGCGTAAGTCCCGAACGACCATCGCGCAGCCTATTTCAAAAGGGCACGTTTCAAGACTGCATGGGACAGTACATGGGCTTAGAACTTCTAAGCTTCAAAGCCCCACACTGTCATTTACGGCGTTGGCGATCTCCGGCTCGGAGCCGAGATATCGCTCGGCGGTCTGGATGGACGCGTGCCCGCGCAGGGACTTGAGCTGCTCGACGGACGTACAGGACTGAACCGGCTTCGGAATGTTGGGGCACTTTGTACAGGACGGAGGGGTCGTTGCCGCACCTTTCGCGGACAAACCAGCGCGCTGCGGGCTCGTGTCGCAGCGCAGACTCTCCCGCTTGGAATGCGCCGCCGCCGGTGGTAGACTCGTCCTTGTGCCGGGTCCTACGCGACGTAATCCCGCCAACCCCGCCAGGTCCGGAAGGAAGCAACGGTAACGGGTCGTTACGGGCGCAGTAGGTCGCCCGGTGCACTTCTCCTCCCAATTCTGCCCACTAAACTCTTCAAGCCTGGCTGGTATTTGAGCCGGTTTCGACAAGCTCCGGTCGATGCGTTTCTCGTCACATACCCACAATGTGCAGGTGACAGGTAGAAACTTGTCGGAGAGAATGATCTCCGAGGCTGAACGGCTGTTCATTGACCGTCAAACCATTAACATGGTGGAACGAAGCAATCAGCGATTTGAACGATGAGGTGAGAGTTTGAGCTTGAGCGTAAGGCCACAGGTGCGGGTGCGCGCCAAGATCAGTTCCGTGGGGGCCTATGTTCCGCCCAAGCTGTTGACCAATGCCGACCTGGAGAAGATGGTCGCAACCAATGACCAGTGGATTATCGAACGCACCGGCATTCGCGAACGCCATATCGTCGAGCCCGGGGTGGCGACCAGCGACCTGGCTGTCGAGGCGGCGAAGCGCTGCCTGGAAGCGCGCGGGGTGCAGGCGAACGAGGTGGAAGTGATCATCGTCGCCACGGTAACGCCGGACATGTTCTTTCCTTCGACGGCGTGCCTGGTGCAGCACAAGCTTGGCGCTCAAGGTGCGTGGGGGTTCGATCTTTCGGCAGCCTGCTCGGGCTTTCCCTATGCGCTGCAGGTAGGCGCGAAGCTGGTGGAGAGCGGAATGCACAAAAAGGTGCTGGTGATCGGCGCCGATGTGATGAGCTCGATCATCGACTACACCGACCGGGCCACGTGCGTGATCTTCGGCGACGGCGCGGGCGCGGTGCTGCTGGAGCCGTGCGAGGAAGACGAGCTGGGCCTGATCGACTACTGGCACGAGATTGACGGCTCGGGCGCACCGGCGCTGAACATGCCCGGGGGCGGCAGCCTGCATCCCCCGACCGCTGAAACCGTTGCCGCGAAGATGCACTATGTGCACCAGGATGGGCAGGCGGTATACAAGTTTGCGGTCCGCAAGATGGCAGAGGCGGCGGAGACGATCCTGTCGCGCAACGGCATCGAAGGAAAAGATCTTGGCTGTTTTATCCCGCACCAAGCGAACAAGCGGATCATCCTATCGACGGCGGAGCGGCTGGGTATGCCGGAGTCTTCGGTCATCATCAACATTGACCGGTACGGGAACACGACAGCGGCTACGATCCCGATGGCGATGCAGACGGCCCTCGATGAAAACAGGCTGAAGAAGGGCGATCTCGTGCTGCTGGCGAGCGTGGGTGCGGGCTTCACGGTGGGCGCTACCCTGCTGCGATGGGAGTGCTAGCAGTGCGCTCAGAGGCTTTGGGAACGCGTCAGCTCGCGGGGTTCGCTTGCGGCTGTTTCGTGGAAAAAGACTTCGACGTCTTGTAGAGCTTCCAGAAAGCAATGCCGCAGCTCACCAGGATTAGCGTCCAAAGTACGATCAAAACAGGTGTGGCATACTTCGCCGAAAGCTTGTTCCAGAGGTGGAGAATGTGGCGTCCGTAGTGAATGCCCAGCCATGCGGCTACGGCGTGACGCGCGGCGCGGCTGAGGGTAAAGGTAATCAGGAACTTGTTCCGCGACATGTTGAGCGCCCCGGCGGCGAGAACGAAGGGGCTGAGCGGCATGGGGGGCGGAAGCAGTGCGGGAAGAGCCACAGAAAGGATGGCGTGGTTCTCCATCCAATCGCAGACACGCTTGAAGATTCGGGGCGGCACATGTTTTTCGAGAAATGCCATGCCGCCCGCGTGCCCTACCTTGTAGCTGAAGAATCCGCCGAGCGCGGAGCCTGCTGTTGCAAAGACGACCAGCAGTATCCAGCTATGATGCTGGGCGGCGAGCAGGATGATCATGATGTCGGTGATGCCTGGCACGGGAAGAGGAACGAACGAGCTATCGACGATCGAGACCAGGAAGACGCCAAACATGCCGAAGCTGAAAAGCAGATGAAGAAAAGGATTGGAGCCGTGACGGAGAGAAGCAGCTTTGGGCGCCAACGCTCCGAGGTGCTTCACGGCGATACCTGCAGATGCCTTGAGCGTCATGTGCATGAGACGCTCCCCAGCGGTGGGAAGTCGCTGCGATCGTTTCGATTGGCAAAGGAATTCCGGCGAAATTCGATCAAAGCAAAAAGCTAGAGGAAGCGGAGGTGCGGGAGCGGCGGCAGGACGTCCAACTCGGCTGCGTACTTGCGAAAGAGCTGCACCGCGCGGATGCAGTCCTCGTCTAGCGAGTAGAAGATATTTTGCGTGAGATAGCGGCGGATGGTCTCTGGAGGGAGGCCGATGCGTGGGGTCCACTGCTGGACGAGGTCTTCGATGTGAGAGAGACCATGGTCGCGTGAGTCCTGAAGGTCGGCCGTCAACGCGGAGCCTGCGTGCGCACTTTGCTGGAGGGCTTCTGGTCGAACAGCCCAGACGGCGGCAACCCAGGGCAGACCGGTGTACCGTCGCCACAGCTGGGCAAGATCCATCCAGGTGCAGGGACCGACGACCGTCTCGATGCGAGATCGTGCTTTGAGGGCAAGCAGCGCGGGGTCGCCGATAAGGAGGCAGGCGTCTGAGGAGGCGAGCATCACGATCGGATCTGCGTCTGCTGGATGGAACACAGGGCGATTGCCAGCGAATTTGCGCAAGAGAATCTCGGCATAGGCTAGCGAGCTTCGGGACGCAGTGTCCGCGGCGACTGTGCGTACGGTTTCGAGTGTAAAGGGAGCTTTGAGAATGAGCTGGATGGAGCGGACCTGGTCCAGCGAGGCAATGGTGCAGCCGGGAACGATGGCGAGCTCGGGCGTGAGCGATGCGACGGGGATCAAGCCTAGGTCGGCGCGCCCGGTAAGCAGGTCGGCCGCGCACTGCGACGGTTGGGTGTAATGCAGGCTGTAGCGCCTTGCAAGTGTCTTGGAGTGTGGCGGGTGCTCGAAGTCCCACATCAGCGGAGCGGGGTTGAGGAAGTTGATTGCGGCAACGCGGAGCATGGAGAGTCCAGTGTACTTGGATGCGAAATGCAAGCGGGCCGAGGCGCGGGAGTTGATAGAATGGGAGTGTGACGTTTCCAGCGACTATCGAGGCTTTTGGGGCTCCGGGCGATTCTCCCTTGGTGCAGGCGTCGCAGAGAATGCGGCCTAAGGTGGGATTTGTCTCGCTTGGATGCCCGAAGAATCTAGTCGACTCTGAAGTGATGATGGGCATGCTGCACCATGGCGGGGCCGAACTCACGCCGCACGCGGAAGATGCTGAGATCATTGTGATCAACACCTGCAGCTTCATCGATTCAGCGAAGCAGGAGTCGGTGAATACGATCCTGGAGATGGTGCAGCATAAGCAGCAGAACGGCGGAAAGGCGCAACGGATTGTGGTCGCTGGATGTCTCGTGGAGCGGTATCGCGACGAGATCCGGAAGAGTATTCCGGAGGTCGACGCGGTGGTCGGGACCGGTGAACTGGAGGCGATTCTAGCCGCGGCCGGCCTTTCTCCATCCGGACATGCGAAGGTCGATTCGCCGTTCAACATCTTGCCGCAAGGGGCACCCGAGACGGCGATCCATACGCACGCCATCGACATGCTGGAGACCGAAAGCAAAGTTATGCAGTTGATTGAACGCGCGCCGAGTGCGGTGTCGCAGCGTTCGCGTCCGCTTGAGGACCCGGAGCATGACCGCGAGATTGCGCCGCAGCTTCGTATCGTGCAGTCGCTGTCCGAGACCGGGACCACGCACGGGGAGGAACCGCTGCAGCACCGGGGGAACCACATCGCTCACGTTGCACGCGGGATTGATGTGGGCAAGACATCGCGGGCAGAAGGGGATCTTCGTCAGCAGCAGGGGCGCTTCTCCCGAGAGTCATGGGATGGCGCGACGGCGGCCTTGCCCGAGTATCTCTACAACGACGCCACGCCCCGTATTTTGACGACTCCTCGCGCGAGTGCGTACATCAAGATCGCGGAGGGCTGCGATCATCCGTGCAGCTTCTGCATCATTCCGCAGCTTCGCGGCAAGTTCCGTTCTCGGCGTATGTCGTCGATCGTTGCCGAGGCAGAAAACCTGATCCAGCAGGGCGTGCGCGAGATTACCCTGATCGGCCAGGATACGACGTGCTATGGCGAAGATCTGGGTTTCACCAATGGTCTTGCAACGCTGCTCGATGCCTTGGCCGTGCTGCCGGGTATGCGTTGGCTGCGCTTTCTATACACCTATCCAAACAAAGTCACGACGCGTCTGCTGGAGACGATGGCCAGACACGACAACATTGCGAAGTATCTAGACGTACCGCTGCAGCATGCGAGCGCGAGTGTGCTGAAGAGGATGAAGCGGGGCGGAAATGCGGCGATCTTTCTCGAGCTTATCGAGAAGGCGCGGCGGATCGTGCCGGGCATTGTGATTCGCACAAGCTTTATCGTTGGCTTCCCCGGCGAGACTGAGGCTGACTATAAAGTGCTGGAGGCGTTCGTGACGGCGGCCAGAATCGACTGGTTGGGCGTGTTCACCTATTCGGACGAAGAAGGCGCGGCTGCATTCAATCTCGGCGATGAGCTCAAGGTGCCGAATCGCACGATACAGGCCAGGCGACGTAAACTGATGAAGTTGCAGCAGAAGATCAGCACGCGGGCGAAGGCGGAGTGGGTAGGCAGGGAGATCGATCTGCTCGTGGAAGGCGAGTCGGAAGAGACGGAACTGCTGTGGGAGGGACGGACCTCGCTGCATGCCCCTGAGATCGACGGCAAGGTGTTGATCAACGACTTCGGGCCGCATGAGACGCTGATTCCGGGCACGTTCTACCGCGCCGAGATCACGGAGTCTCACGACTACGATGTGGTGGCTAGAGTGATTCAGTAACAACGTACCGAGCGAGCAGACCATGACTACACCGAAAGCGTTGTTCTGTCCCACATGCCGAAAGGTGGTGCTTGCGAGCAATGAGGACTTCCCTTTCTGCTCGGAACGCTGCCGTCGCGCAGATCTGGGCAAGTGGGCGAGCGGCGACTACAAGATCTCGTCGCCTATCCAGGACCCCGATCTGCTGGAGGAGCTTGCGCGCTCGACTAAGGACAATCGGCAGAACGACGACGACGTGAGTTAGTGGCGAACTCCGACGTTCAGCTTCGCGCTCCTTCAGACAAAAAGACTGCCTGGGCTTGGGTTGTCGGAACATTCTTTGGAGCCGGTCTGCTGCTGCCGGGGCCGGGTACGTATGGCAGCATTTCGGCGGTCCTGCTTTGGTATGGTGCGGCGCATTGGCTGCATCCTTCGGCCGCTGCGCTGGCTTTGGCAACCTCGGTTGCGGCGGTGCTGGCCACGCTGATCGGCATACCCGCAGCGACGATCGTGGCGCGGGAGTCAGGACGCGAAGATCCTGGTCAGGTGGTAATCGATGAGGTGGCGGGGCAGCTGATTGCCCTGATTGCCATCCCGGTCGATTGGAAGCATGCGGCGCTGTCGCTTCTGCTGTTCCGATTTTTCGACATCCTGAAGCCGCCGCCGGTGCGCCAGATCGAGCGTCTGCATGGAGGTACAGGCATTATTCTGGACGACGTGGCCGCAGGGCTGCTCGCGCTGGCCGTTGCACAGCTGATTCATCTATGGTTCTAGGCTACTGCGGTTCTAGGCTACTGCGAGGACGCGGGCGCGGGTGCAGTTGAGCCGTTCCTAGGGCTGGTTCCTGTGGGATTGGGGCGCAGGACGAGAAAAGCCACGATCAGCACGATAATGACGGCCATGATGACGAAGAAGATGCCCGAACCACCTCTGCGGGAGTTCTCGGGATTGTTGGCGACGGCCGGTTTCATGGCTGGTAGGATGCAAATGGCGGGCAACTTACACGGATTTTGCGAGTGAATCTTCACTTACTTTCTTGCGATCCCGGGGTTGGCTGGGCGAAGCTGCGGCGCGAGTGCTTGGGAGCCGCTCCGCGACCGGCCGAGGCTTGCAGGCACTGACTGTTGGTTTGCAGATGGAACTTTTCGACATTCTTATCGGGCCCCGTTCCTCGTCGATGCGCGCAGGAACTGGGCTCACATGTCGTGGGATATCTTGGAAAGATCTAGTCCCTGTCAAATTGAAGCTGAACAATGTTTGTGAGCGGCTCAAAGCCGTATCAAGTACCCGATTGGATATTGCACAACTTTTACGATTCGTGGTGCTCAGGCAAACTTCGGTTGATCTATACTCGCTGTATCGCCCAAAGTGGCTTTTTTCCCTGTGCGCCGGATGCATGCTTCCCCCGGCCCTGCCACACAGGTTTTGAACGACTCCTGCATACAATCTCTCGCTGAGGATGACTCTTCAGCAATGTAACAACTCCCATCTCCCAGGAGGTTCGCATTCATGCGCATCGCATCTGTAGGTACAGCATTTCCCCCCCACCGCTATCCTCAGGCAGTCATCACGGAAGCTCTCAAAGAGCGCATGCAGGACAAGTTGGAAATTCCCGCTGTGATGAACCGGCTTCATGAAAATTGTGGTGTGGATTTCCGCCACATTATGTTTCCCCTCGATACGCTGGGGACTTTATCCAGCTTCGGCTCAAGCAACGACCTTTGGATTAAAGGCGCACTCGAACTGGGCCAGGAGGCGATCTGGAAGGCACTCGATCACGTGGGCCTGGAGCCTTCGGATATCTCGGCCATCTTCTTTACGTCTGTAACCGGCATTGCGTGTCCGAGCATCGATGCTCGCCTGGTGAATTTGATGGGGTTCCGGAAAGACATCAAACGCACGCCGATCTTTGGCTTGGGCTGCGTTGCGGGAGCGGCCGGGATTGCCCGTGCGACGGACTATGTGCGCGCATTTCCGAAACAGTACGCGTTGCTGCTTTCGGTGGAGCTTTGCTCGCTGACGTGGCAGGAGAATGACTATTCTATGGCCAATCTCGTCGCCTGCGGGCTGTTCGGAGATGGCGCTGCCGCAGTCGTGCTGGCCGGCGAAGAGACGCCACTTGCGGATAAACCGACGAGCGTGGAAGATCCCTGTCCGCGTGTGGTCGATACCCGCTCCACCTTCTACCCGGATACGGAGCACCTGATGGGATGGAACATCGATCACAGCGGCTTCAACATTGTTCTGTCAGCGGATGTCCCTGAGCTTGTGAGCACAAAACTGCGCGGCACGGTGGAGGACTTTCTTGCGGATAACGATCTGGGAATGGGACAGATCTGCAGCTTCATCATGCATAGTGGGGGACCCAAGGTGCTGAAGGCGATGGAGAGCAGTCTCAATCTGCCGAAGGGCGCTCTGTCAGCTTCGTGGAACAGCCTTCGTCAGCGCGGAAATCTTTCCTCAGCGTCCGTACTTACGGTGATGCAGGATTTCCTGCTGAACCGGCCGGGGAGTCCTGGATGCTACAGCATGGTCGGAGCGATGGGGCCGGCGTTTTGCTCGGAACTACTCTTGTTGCAGTGGTAGGGTAAGTATTCGCTATGCGTGGCAGGGGCGCTGGGGGCCCGTCCGTTTAAAAAAAAGACGGAAGCCAGCTGCGGCTCCCGTCTTGAGTAAAAAGGACAGAGTTAGACGTTGAACTTGCGGCGAGCGAAGCCGACAATGCCGAGCATGCCGGTACCGAAGAGAGCAAGCGACGCCGGCTCAGGAACTGCCGAGGGGATAGCCTCTGCGGACGCGGAGAACGATGTGATGTTTCCGATCGTCTGGCCAGGGGTGGTGTATTGCGAGGTGAACTGGAAAGCCGCCGGTGTGTTGTCGAAGGTGACGGCACCAGTTCCTTCAAAGTAGCCGTCTCCCGAAACGCTCAGGCAGGTCGCTGAGGAACTCGGAACCGCGGTCATGCAGCCCGGGGTGTTGGTGGTATAGAGGGCGTTATAGTCCTGCAGAATGAAGCTGAAGGTTTCGTTGTTTCCGGTGACGGAAAACAGCGTCAGTGGGCTGAGACCAGCGGGAACCACATTCTGCCCCTGCGTGTAAGGAAGTGGGGTGCCGGCAGGGAATGCTGGGAAGTAGTTGATTGCCTGGCCGCCGGTGAGATAGGGAGCAAAGCTTCCGGTGGCAGACCCGGTCGTAACGGCGGATCCGCTGTTAAAGGTAATGGTGCTGCTGGTGAAGGAATCGCTTCCGCCGCCAGTGGCGAAACCTCCGGTGATTGTGTCGGCATGGGCAACGGCAATGCTACCGATGGCGAGTGCAGAGAGTACGACGAGGTGCTTGATCATGTGGGGTCTCCAGGCAGAATATAGTTGAGGAATTCCTCGCACTGACATATAGCAGGTGCCATGCCATTCATAAGTTGACGGTGAGTAGAAGTTTGGCTTGTGGAAACAAGGACATAACTTATTTATTTGCACCCAGGCAACTCGCATGGTGCAAATTTTTGCGCATGAAGGGAAATGGATTGGCCACGATGAGGTCTCTCCCCTTCTTTTCTTTACTGGCTCTGAAGGGAAGCAGAAATAAATTGCTGGCCCCAGGCAACCTTTGACGAGCAACAAGTTAACGGTACTTACCGGCTGCGGGACCAACCGGAAGGTATCTTGTACGCCGCCGGAGATGGTCCTTTACGCGGGGTGTCGCTCAGTCGATGTGGAAGATCCTTCTCGGTTTCCGCAGTTTTGTGCAGGGTGCCAAAGCCACCTTCTCTGGGCCACCACTGGAGGCTACACTCCGGAAAGATGAGAAGTGAGGCTTGTTTTAACTCGAGCCAGAGGTGTTTCGTGGGTTGCTGGTGCGCCGGACAGCCCATCCAGCTGGTAGCGCAGTTTCCGCAGAGGCGAGCAGTTCGGTCGCACGCAAACAGGTGGTCGCACACAGACAAACCGTGACGCCTGTTGACAGCTTTAGTGCCGTGAGAACAGGAGTTAGGGCTCCAGGGCCAGGCCGCGCTTTGCCCAAGGCGCATAGCAATCACATGCCGCAGCTTGAAGTCCGAAGGTAAGTGCCCTGATTCGAGGCCTTTGCGCAATATGAGCGTACGGGGGTGCCTGTACTCTTCCGAACCTATGACCTGAGCCGCGTTGGCCCCGCGCAAGCGAAGCCCAGCGGGCGACGAACCGGTCAGTCTACAGCTCAGGGACGGGTGGCAGTGGCGGGCACAGGAGGCGGGGCCGGCTGGTGGATAGGCTGGGGCATCAACTTCGGCTCTGGCGTGGGTGCCTCTGGAGCAGCCTCGAGGGCTTTGCGATCCAGTTCGGCCGCGCCGGTTCGTCCGTTGGTGGAGAGTTGAATCACCACGCGCAGGCTATTTGTTTTGCGTGGCATTCTGAGGGTCATGGGTATGCGCGTGGTCGCCTTGGCCAACTGCGCGGGATTCTGACTATCGGCGGAGGTTTGGAATCCCTCGACCTTGGACGCGAGGAACTCTCTGCCTCCGCTCAGGCTGGCAGCGGCCATGAGGAGATCGACACTGCTCTTGCCCGCTTCGTTCGGCAGCCAGTCCAGATTGTGTGAGGACAGCACGACGGTAAACTGCGCCGTGCGTGTATCCGGGTGACGGACCAGGTCTTCGATCTTGACATCGAGCGTGTTGAAGGGGAGGCTCGACCGTTCCGCCTCGGCTAGGTTGACCATGCGCTGCTGCCGCGGACCGGCGCCACCGTCTTTTTCGGGCGAGAAGTAGCCTGCTTTGGTCATGACGCGCAGGCTGGGGTCGCGCAGAGCCATGCGGATCCGGCGGAACTTGCCATCTGCCCGGCCCGCCGCCGGCTGATAGGTCAAGGTGTAGTATTCCGACCCGAGTTGCTCCGACTGCTTGATCTCGGCGTTGACGTCGTTGCGATTGTAGAAGAGACGGCCACCGGTTTCGTTGACGAAGACGCCGAAGTTGATGTCTCCGGCGAAAGGGTCATCCTCGCCGATGTCGGCTCCGGCTGCGGCTTCGCTGAACGAGTAACCGACGGAAGCGCTACTCAGTCCGGGATAGATGAGAAAGAGGCTTACGCGAGAGTCGACCAGCATATTGGTCGTATCGTGGACGTAACGGTTCAACAGATCGACCGTAGAGGGGGGCATGTCTACGGTGTAGATGCTTGGGCCACCATGCCCGACCCAGACGATATTCTTGCGTCCGGCAACTCCCCTGCTCTGGAGCGCGATCTGCTGGAGGGCATCGATGGTCTGACCAAAGCGCTCAGCCCAGAAAGCGCCGTTGATTTCCTTGTAGGGGAGAACCGACTGCAGGTGGTCGAGGGAATAGAGCAGGTCTGCCTTGCTGCGCGTGTAGCCCTGCACCATCTCGAGGGTTTGGTTGCCGAGCACCATAATTTCGGCGGGCGAGTCCAACTGCGCGGGCTGCGCGGCGAGATACTTCCGGACCATGTATTTGATGTAGGCGAAGTCGGAGAAGCGCGAGTCGAGGAGATCGAGCACGAAGATGGTGACGGGAGCTTTGCCTGCCGGGTTGTCGGCCGTGGCATCGACGCCGACAACATGGCTTTCGGGCGGCTCGAAGGAGAAGATACGCTGCGGCTTCTTGTCCTCGGTGAGGATGAAGTCGTCCTTTGTCAGCCCACTCACAACCGGCCGGCCCTTCTTATCGAGGACCGTGACGTCGAGAAAGACCAGGCGCGAGTTGACCTGGATGGTCGGAGTGTCAGGGGAAGGGCTTGGTGCCTGCGCCGTTAGAGCCATGACGTGGGACAAGGTGAGCAGGATCGTTCCACACTGCAGGGCTCGGATTAACTGCATGAGAAAACCTCGGTTTGAGGATATTTTGATTCCCGCGTGGCGCGAATGGCTGCCTTGCAGAATCGAGATAGGCCCCGCCCGTACTGACGAATAGCCTGGGGTTTGCCGTAAGTCGAGTCGCTAACAGTAATCTTTACTTGCAGGGTAAATCTGCGTAGGGTGGCTGTTGATGGCCACTCGTATGAAAGTTTCGAGGATCATTCCACTGGATGCTTTGCGTGGGTTGGCTGCCGTCGTGGTTGTTTTTCATCACTGCCGACACATGTTCACAAACGCCGAACCATCTCCATGGCTATTGCCCATTTTCGCGGGGAACAAAGCTGTGATTCTCTTCTTCGTCCTCAGTGGATATGTGCTCTCCCTTCCCTACTGGGCGGGGAAGCGGGTTGCGTATCGGAAGTACCTTATCAAGCGGATTTGCCGAATTTATCTTCCCTACCTGGCAGCTCTCCTGCTGGCCGTTGTTGTCGGCGGCCGCCTGCTCTATGCAAACCTGAACCTCAGTTCGTGGTTCTATGGAACATGGCACACGCCTTTCAATGCTGGGCTGATCGTTCGACAAGTTCTGTTCGCGAGTCACCAAAGCCAGGTCGGGGCAATCAACACAGCGTTCTGGTCTCTACGATACGAGATGGAGATGTCTCTCGTGTTCCCGTTGGTCTGCTGGATTCTGCTGCGGCTCGACCTGCGGGTCGCCCTTCTCCTTACCTTGGGGCTTGAACTTGCGGGAATGGGACATCTGAGACTTCCTTACGAAATGCAAAGGACAGTTCTGTGGGGATCTGCTTTCATCTTTGGGGCGATCATGGCCAAGGAAAGGCTTCGGATCATCGCATGGTATGACTCGCGAAGCACCGCTGGTCGCTATGTGCTGTGTGGGGCCGTGATCGCGGGATTCTACTATGGGGGCTTCGGCACCGAAGCGATCAACATCCCAGCTGCGTGCGGCGTGATTATGCTGACGGAGTGCTGCCGCGCGCGGCTGTGGCTTTCGCACTCTGCGGCCGAATACCTGGGCCGGATCTCATACAGTTTGTATCTGGTGCACGGCACGGTACTCTTTGCCACTTTTATTCTGCTGTACGGCAAGATACCCGCTTGGACTGTGGTGAGCATCGCTATTCTCGCTTCGTTCGGCATCTCGCACTTATTTTGCACCTGGGTGGAGATGCCGACCATCGCACTAGGTAAGACATTGACTTACGATAAGCAGTGAAAATTTCCGAATACGACAGAGATGTCGCTGATAGCTGTGGGGCCCACATCTCAGAATCGAGATATGGGGCACCTGGCCCACCCGTCCTGATCACTGGATACGCACCGTCCCGTCAATAACCTTGATGCATCGACCTGTCAGCCGCACAGCATCGCCATGAACCTCGACGCGAAGCAAGCTCGGACGCTTCATTTCGTATCCCTGTTCAATCGTCATCGTGGCGCCGTCCTTGATTATCTCGTGCCTGACCAACTGGCATGCCAATGAACCGGCAGCGGTTCCAGTAGCGGAGTCTTCTACGATTCCAACTGTCGGATTGAAGAACCTGGCATGAGCAACTGACGACGGCAAGACTGGATCCAAGCAGAATAAATAGCAGCCTTCTTCACCAACGGTCTTGAGAAGCTTCGCGAGCCGCTGGCCATCGGGATGAGCACGGGCAATGGCCGCCCGCGTTCGAACCGGCACCATCAAATGTCCAGCACCAGTGGAAACCACTTGTGCCGGAAACAATAGTGGAAGCAGGTCCTCTTTCTCCAATCCAAGAGACCCCGCCAGTTCACGAATATCTTCGCAGATATTGCCGAATACAGGCGGCGACTGTGTCAAAGTTACGGATGAATGCTCTGTCCTTCGCAATGAACCTCAACAGGTAGGAGGCTGTCTCCAATCTCCTGTGTAAAGTGGTTAGGTCCGTCGCTCATCTTGAGCTTCCCGGATTACGCCAGCCACCACCATGCTCCAAGGGAGTTGTGCCCCGCACCAAAGATTTCATGTCCCGCAGCGGTGTAGGAATGTAGGCGCCAATCTGCCGATTGATGTTTCGAGCGCAGGATAAACGTCGTCTCCGCCTGGTTTAATTCGGCGGCAATCCGCTGCACCGTTGCATCATCGATGCCCTTCAGATTGTGGAACGAGGGCAAGTGGATTGACGGCAAGTGGCTGTTCAGCGAAGACATCTACAAAAAGAAAATGGGATTTGCACTGTGGCTTCTCTCGCTTTGAGGGACGGCTGGATGCTGAAGAACATGCCAGTCTCATTTGAGGTGGAGCTGCTCGGGAAGACACCGCCCGCCCGAGCGCATGAAACTGCTAGAACGCTCCCGGAATACAGTAAAAACTGCCGGCGTTTCATCGTTCACTCCATTTTCCTGTTGGTTCGGTCAGTCGTAGGTCTGCGCCTGTTTTTGGCCCGTTACTGATCCGGCCCTGAAGATATGAGACTTTTTCAGTGCACATAGCGTCTCATGGTTATGGAGAAGATAGATTCGCGGAGGTTGCCGGAAGCTGCTTTGAACGAACGTCGTCGCCGGGCTGTGAA
>JALYVA010000031.1 GCA_030853485.1 Acidobacteriota bacterium | reverse complement strand
CATCTCGCATCCGCTTGCAACCTGAAGTCCCGGCCGAGAAAATGGTTTCTCATGACCCGTAAGTAAAAGTGTGGAAACGGTGCCACAAAAATAGCAGAACACCACCTCAAGCCGCAACACACATTTTTGGTCATAAGGTCTTGAAATATTTAGATCAACATCCTCCTCTGAATGACTGTCCTCCACAGATTCTCGAGTTGAAGGAACGGCTGAGGAGACCGGAACGACTGACTTGCGCCCCTTCACAGGGCGATCGAGGTCCGCCTCTTTTGTATGACATAGAGCTGAAATCATCAGACGATCAGTAGAAACTCCGCCAAATCACATGTTCTACCGGCTGACTGGTTGCCAGACGGCCGCAGGCAAAAGTTTTGGCGCTGCGTTTTTCGCTTTCAACAGCAATCTCCAACCATGATGTTGCTTATCGAAGAAGAGGAATCCGATCGCAATTGACAGAACCTTTTCGGTGGTCTACAACTTCTGAGTCCGCGGAGTACAACTTAGATGGTACCGAAACCATATTTGTCTCACACCGGACACTTCAAGGAGGCTTTCGTGCAAACCAAACACATGTTTCGGGCTGTGCTGTTTGCGGCCATTTTAGCGGTACCGCTGGCGCCCGCAGCTATGGCGCAATCTGACAATTCTTCCCTGTCGGGCGCGGTGACCGATAGCTCCGGCGCGCTGCTGCCCAATGCCAAAGTAACCATTCACAACGCGGCGACGGGCGCTGAAAGCGTGCTGACGACGGGAGCAAACGGCGGCTACACATTTCCTAACGTGCAGCCCGGCACGTATTCGATCCGGGTGGAGTCTACGGGCTTCCAACCGTCGACCGTCGAAAATATAGCGGTGGATCCGAGCATCGGACGCAGGGTGGATGTTGCCCTCAAGGTGGGCGATGCGGGCACCAACATCGTCGTCCAGGCGGGAGTGGATGCGGTGCAGACAGAAAGCGCCGTAGTTGGCCAACTCGTAACGCAGGAGCAGGTAAAGAGCATCCAGTTGAACGGGCGAAATCCGCTCTATCTCGCCCAGCTTGAACCTGGGGTTCGACGCAATAATGCTATCGCGTCCTTTTCCTTCGGTCTCGACAACGGTCTGAACATTGGCGGCGCACGCACCCAGGAAAGCCTTATCACCATCGATGGCGCTCCGGCCGTACGGACTCGCTCAAACGGCACCAGCGTCGGCGTGGCAGACGTCGATTCCACCTCGCAGGTGCAGATTCTCACCAACAGCTACCAGGCTGAGTATGGCCGTACCTCAGGCGGACAGGTCCGAATCGTCCCGAAGAGCGGTACAAGCACATTTCACGGTGCAGCCTACGAGTACTTCCGCAACACGATTCTGAACGCGAACACCTGGCAGCGCAAGCTTCCGGCCAACGACATCAGAATTCGTTCCAAGCCGGGAGGGTTCCGCTACAACCAGTACGGATGGAACCTGAATGGGCCTGTCTACATCCCGCACCTCTTCAACCAGGATCGCAATAAACTCTTCTTCCTTGTTGGCCAGGAGTACCTCCGGTACAACAACGACGATACCGTCTTCCGCAGAGTGCCTACCGCGCTGATGCGCAACGGCGACTTCAGCGAGTTGCTCGCCCCGAACATCTTCTACGGGGGCACAAATAAGATCGTCAGCCCCAAGACAGGCCAGCCCTACGCACGCAATGTGATTCTGCCTGCTGATCTCAGCGCCAATGGCCTTGCATTACTGCGCGCCTTTCCCGATCCGAATGCCGCGGGCGCGACGTACAACTGGGTAGATTCCGCGACAGAAAAGCAGACCCAGCGTAAGGATACAATCGTCATCGACTTCATTCCGTATGAAGCCCACCATATTCGATTCACGGTCTTGAACTACAACTACACCGATTACACGCCGCATTACGGAAACTTCAATCGCAACCCGCGTATCTTTACACGCCCAAACCAGATCGGCGTCCTGCATTATGAGTGGACTGCCTCACCGACCCTGGTCAACGAACTTGTCGTCTCTGCCGCGGCCGACCACGTCAACATCGACATCGACCGTTCCAGCGGACTCTACAATCGCACCAACTACGGCATCAACTATCCATACCTGTTCCCCTCATCGACCAAGACAATTCCAGACAAGATCCCCACGGTCAGCATGCCCAACTTCGATCTCCTGGACGGAGGACCGTATCCGTCGCGTTCCGGCGGTATGGTATACAACGCCGCTGATAACGTGACGAAGGTGCTTGGCAATCACACGATCAAGGCCGGGTTCAACTTCGAGTATTCCGGCGAGAACAACTTCGATCAGATCACCGTATCGAACACGCCTGGATCGACGAACAACCAGAACGGAAAGTTCACCTTCACGGACAGCCGCAGCGGTGGATCCACAACCGACATCGCAATCGCCAACGCGGCGGAGGGCCTTTTCGACACCTACGGCGAGATCGGCCAGCGCTCCTACACGCTCTATCGCAGCACCATGTATGAGGGCTTCCTTCAGGACCAGTGGCGCGCAACGCCAAAGCTGGTGATCGAAGCGGGTCTGCGTTACAGCATCTACAACCCCTATTACGCAAAGTGGGGCAATCAATCGGTTTTCAACCCCAGCATCTATAACCCGGCGAATGCCGTCACCGTGAATCCCGCCACCGACGTGGTAACCGGCGGCGATCGTTTCAACGGCGTCGTGATTCCGGGCAGCAGCTTTCCGTCGAGCGCACAAGGTCATGTCGATCCGACGATTCTGTCTGGTTATCAGGGCCTCTTCCATGGCTTCAGCAATACCTACTCCCCAACGGTGAAGTCCGATATCCAGCCGCGTTTCGGTATTACCTATCAGGCTAGTCCCAGCATGGTGCTCCGTGCCGGCGGTGGCCGTTACGTTCAGCGCCTGGGCGTCACCGACAACGTATTCACCGGCGGCAATGCTCCCTTTCAGCCTTCCTCCACGGTCAGCCTCGGCCAGGCCGATAGCCCGGGTGGAGTCGGTAGCAACAACTTCCCATTCAACTACTCGTCACAGGCTTTTAACTATCCAAGCCCAGAGGCTTACAACTGGAACGTTACCGTCGAGCAGGAGTTCTCAGGAGTGGGCATCTTCACCCTCGCCTATGCAGGGCGGCGAGGCCTGCATCTGGAAGAAATTCTGAACATCAACCAGTTGCAGCCCAGGACCACCCAACTGCCAGCCAATCACGGCGTGGCGACAGATGCACTTCGTCCCTACAAGGGATTCTCAAACATAAACCAGGCCACCAATGGCGGCTCTTCCATGTACAACTCACTGCAGGTAAATCTGCGGCGCAGGCTGACCAGGGGCCTACTGTTCGGCGTTGCGTACACCTGGTCAAAGAGCACGGACTTCGGTTCGGGCAATGGCACAAACTTGCCCAACGCGTATGACAAATCCATCTTCTACGGCTCCAGCGACTTCGACACGCGTCATATCTTTGTGTCGAACTTTGTCTACAACATCGATCAGTTCGATCACTCCGACCACCTGATCAACCGCGCCGTTCTGGGTAACTGGCAGTTTTCCGGCACAGCTCAGGCACAGACCGGTCCTCCGCTGAACATCAACGGCGGAAGCGACTTTGCCGGAGTCGGAGCCGGTTCCGGAACCCAGCTGTACCAGCTCGTTCACCCGGTTACAACGTCGAAAGCCTTCGCAGGGCAAACCGGCAACGCGCTCTACTTTGATACGTCCGCCTTTGCGGCGCCGGCATTGGGAACTTTTGCGTCGCGTGGATCGCGCAATCCGATCTACGGGCCTGGATTCCAGAGCTACAACGCCGCGCTCAACAAAACCTTTCACGTGATCCCTTCGCATGAAAACCACGTTCTGGTTTTTCGCGCGGAGGCTTTCAATCTCCTCAACCATCCCACTGAAGATAACCCTGACACCAATCCAACCTCAGGCACATTCGGCCAGAGCAGAACCAAGGGCGGCACGTACGCTGCAGACCGCCAGTTCCAATTCAGCTTGCGTTACGCGTTCTAAAGGGCATCTCTGATGCTGTAAGGAAGGAAGGTGCATAGGTTTCCCGCTGGATAGGGCAGTCTATGCACTCCGTCCTTAACGTCATTCCGACATATTTTCGACCACACGTCGTGCGTTCTTCCTCATCAAAACACCTCTAACTTTGTATCGGAGACCCTTCTCGTCATGCGTAAAAAGAATACTGCGAGTCAAACTGCTGCAGGCGGACGCCCCGTTGCGCGGCACAAAAATATTCGGGCCGCTGTTCTCTCCCTCGCGCCACTGGCGTTTAGCTTTTCGCTTGCCGCGCAGCAGAAGCCGATTAACCAAGCTCCCGACATTACCAAAGTGCCGACCCTGTATGTGGTTCCGTACGCGCACCTGGATACGCAGTGGCGTTGGGAGATGCCGCAGACCATCAGCGAATATCTCCTGAAGACATTGAAGGTCAACTTCGAATACATCGATAAGTACCCGCACTACGTCTTCAACTGGACGGGCTCGAATCGCTACCGGCTGATGAAGGAATACTTCCCAGACGACTATGCACGCATGTCAAAGTACATTGCCGCAGGACGTTGGTTTCCGGCCGGGTCCTCTGTAGAAGAAGGCGACGTGAATCTACCCAGCGCCGAGGCGATCTTTCGCCAAATCCTCTACGGCAACGACTACTATCGCAGCGAGTTTGGCAAGGCAAGCAAGGAATACATGATCCCGGATTGTTTCGGCTTTCCTGCTTCTCTGCCCGCCATCCTGGCTCATGCGGGAGTGAGAGGATTCTCCACCCAGAAGCTGAGTTCCGACTGGCAACCCGCTCCCAAGGTCGGAGGACCCGGTTCGCCCGAAGAGACTCCCGCAGGGATCCCTTTCAACGTGGGCTTGTGGGTCGGGCCAGATGGCAGCAACGTCATCGCCGCTCTCAATCCTGGCGGCTACGGCAGCAACGTCTACACCGATCTGAGCAAAGAAAGTCCGCCCATCCCCGCGCCCGTTGTGTCGGCGGAGGAGATGGCGACCCTGACTCCTCAGCAGAAGAGCCGGCTGGCCCGCATCAGCGGCCGAAACAATGAGCCCGATTGGGTGAAGCGGATTGATCTCGACGGAAAGGTCACCGGCGTCTTTGCGGATTACCATTATGTCGGCACTGGCGATATCGGCGGCGCCACGCACGCGTCCTCGGTCAAGTTGCTCGAGGCGATCGCGACCAAAAGCGACACGGTTCTGCCTGTGCCGCCGCGGCCAGACTTCTTGAAGCCGCTTCCCGTCTCGACGGAAACCGTACACGTCGGTGACGGACCGGTGCATGTCATCGAAACCGAAGCCGACCAGATGTTCAACGACATCAAGCCGGCCATGACAGCAAAGATGCCTACGTACATGGGTGATCTGGAGCTCATCAATCACTCCGCAGGATCGCTGACTTCGCAGGCATATCACAAGCGCCTAGTGGTCAAAAACGAAGTGCTTGCGGAGGCAGCGGAGCAGGCTTCGGTTACGGCCGCTCTCCTCGGCGGGCAGCCCTACCCGCAGCATCGCCTCAACGATGCATGGACACTCGCACTGGCCGGGCACTTCCACGATACGGCTGCGGGAACAGCGACACCGCGCGCCTATGAATTCGCATGGAACGATGACACCATCGTCGCCAACGAGTTTGCCGGCGTACTCACCAGTGCAGTGGAATCGGTTGCCTCCGGGCTCGATACCCAAGGCAGTGGAGTGCCTCTGGTAGTCTTCAACTCCCTCAACGTGGATCGCGAGGATCTCGTCGAGGCGAAGGTACCATTTGGAAATGTCACGCCGAAGGCAGTGCGCGTGAAAGGTCCCAATGGCGAAGACTTTCCAGCACAGATGGAAGACGGCAAGGTGCTGTTCGTGGCAAAGGCCCCGTCCGTCGGTTTTGCCGTGTACGACGTGGCGCCGGCTTCCGCTCCCGCAACAACGTCCGCGTTGAAGGTGACGTCAAACAGCCTCGAAAACGCCCGCTATAAAGTGCTGATCAACGCAGATGGGGACGTATCGAGTGTGTTCGATAAAAAAGTCGGGAAAGAACTGCTCTCAGCTCCGATCCGCATGGCTTTCTCAAACGACACGCCAAAAGAGTGGCCTGCGTGGAACATGGATTTCAATCAGGAGCAGGCTCCGCCCGTAGGCTATGTTGCCGGACCGGCCAGCATTCGCATCAAGGAAAACGGTCCTGCCAGAGTAGCCATCGAAGTATCGCGCCAAGCCATGGGCTCGAAGTTCGTACAGACCATCAGCCTGGCAGCGGGCGATGCGGGCAATCGGGTGGAGTTCGCAAACAAGATCGACTGGCGAAGCAAAGCAGTCAATCTGAAGGTAGCCTTCCCGCTCACTGCTTCCAACCCAAACGCCACCTACAACGAAGAGGTCGGAACCATCCAGCGGCCCAATGCAACGGAGCGCCAGTTTGAAACCTTTTCGCATCGCTGGATCGATTTAACCGACGACAGCGGGAAATTCGGAGCAACAATTCTCACCGAAGCGAAGAATGGCTCCGACAAGCCTGCCGACAACATGATTCGTCTCACCCTGCTGCGCACTCCCGGTCTGCAGCCTGCGAAGGATGGAAGACCGGCGGGGTATGCTGATCAGGCAAATCAGGATTGGGGATATCATGAGTTTTCCTTCGGACTCACTGGCCATCCCGATGGCTGGCGCGAGGCTCAGACCGACTGGCAAGGCTATCGTCTGAATAACCCCATGCGCGCGTTCTCGACTGTGCAACACCCTGGAGCGATGGGGAAGAGCTTTTCGCTGGTGCATGTCAGCAACCCGCGGATACGCGTGTTGGCGCTTAAAAAAGCCGAAGCAAGCAATGAGACGATCGTGCGGCTGGTCGAACTGGATGGCAAGCCTGCACCGGACGTTCGCATCTCCTTTGCAACACCCGTGAGCGCCGCTCGCGAAGTGAATGGACAGGAGCAGCCGGCAGGAGAGGCGAAACTGGCCGACGGAGCACTCATCACCTCCTTCAAGGGATATCAGCCAAGGACGTTCGCATTGAAATTGTCGCCAGCAGCGGTGAGCGTTGCTCCAATCTCCTCGCAGAACGTCGACTTGAAGTACGACCTGGCGACTGCGAGCAACGACGACACCAAAACCACCGGGGGCGGAATGGATGGCAAAGGCAACGCGTTCCCCGCGGAGATGTTGCCGGCACAACTCTCGTACCGCGGCGTCTCCTTTAGTCTTGCGCCCTCTGCCACGGGAACACCGAACGCAGTCGTTGCCAGGGGACAGACAATACCCCTGCCCCAGGGAAGCTACAACCGGGTCTACGTCCTCGCTGCTTCAGTGGACGGCGATCAGGATGCAGCCTTCCGAGTAGGGCAGCAGGTGACAAATCTTCATGTGCAGGATTGGGGCGGATTCATCGGCCAGTGGGACACCCGCATCTGGAAGAACGAGGACCATCGGGATTGGGCAAGTTCGGCTCATCATCCCGTCTGGCCTGGCGACTTCAAGGCCCGCGAAGCAGCTCCAACGTCTCCCCGCTATCCGGAGGACTATGTCGGACTACGAGAAGGTTATGTCAAGCCAGCTAGTCTGGCCTGGTATGCCTCGCACCACCACACGGCTGACGGATTGAACCAGCCGTACCAGTACTCCTATCTATTTGCGTATGCGCTGGACCTGCCTGCGGACGCACGGACAATCACGTTACCCAACAACGACAAGATACGCGTGCTCGCGGTATCGGTAGCGAAGGAGAACCCGGCAGTGAAGGCGGCTCAACCTTTGTTCGATCCCCTCAAGCACACCGAACAACCCACGGCGCTGGAAGCGAAACAGTAGCCCACGATTAATGAATGACCCGCGCGCGAAGATACGGCCCGCGCGGGTCACCATCGATTCAAAGAACTATGGAATCAAGATTTGGATAATTTAGCTCTCTGAATCTGCTTCATCTCGGCTGAGAGACTTTCGGCGGTCCCTATCTACTCGGTAATATTTCCGAAGCCTCACGGGGCGCGACTTTCGCCTGCACACCCGAAGGCTCATGCAGATTAGGAAATCTTCAGCGTCAAACGAACTGAAAGCCTTCGGTCGCTATCGCATCGCCGGATTCCGCAGCGTAAATGTCCCAGTCCGCTTTGTGTCCTCGGGACCACGTTCCAACGGTATGGGAGGCGACTAATGCAACTCTTCCTCAAAACGCACGAAGTTCAGCCGTCGCATTTTGGAAGACTGCCCCGGCTTTGGATGATTGGCGAACGGGCTGCAACTGGCAAGAGGAACTGCCTCATCGCAAGCGCAATTTCCTCAACGTGCGTTTCCAGGGCGAAGTGCCCCGTATCCAGAAATTGAACCGTGGCGTTCGGGTTGTCACGCATGAAGGCACTAGCACCGGCGGGGATGAAGAAAGGGTCGTGCTTCCCCCAGATCGCAAGCAGAGCGGGCTTGGTCCGACGGAAATACTCTTGGAACGCCGGGTATAGCCGCACGTTGTTGGCGTAGTCGAGAAAGAGATCCAGCTGAATATCCATGTTCCCGGGTCTCTCGATCATGGCTGAATCGAGGGTGTAACCGACAGGGTCGATCCGTTCAGGGTGCGGGAGACAATCGGTGTACTGCGAGCGCAGACCTGCCGGACCCAGTGCCTGTCGCAGGGTCTCGCGGTTCTCTGCTGACGGTTCTTTCCAATAGCGTTGAATCGGAGCCCAGGCATCGCCCAGGCCCTCCACATACGCATTGCCGTTTTGTGAAACGATGGCGGAAATTCGTTCAGGATGTGCCATCGCCAAACGAAATCCCGTAGGCGCACCGTAGTCGAATACATAGAGTGCGTATCGTTTCAGCTGCAGTACATCCGTGAACGCTTCGACTGTGCGGGCAAGGTTATCAAAGGTGTACCGGTACTGTCGGCTAGCAGGAACCTCCGTAAACCCGAAGCCTGGGAGATCAGGCGCAATGACCAGGTAGCGATCCGCAAGCAGTGGAATGAGGTTGCGATACTGGAACGAGGAGGTGGGAAAGCCGTGGAGCAGGAGAACTATCGGGGCGTTCGCCCGTCCGGCTTCCCGGTAAAAGACGCTCACGCCATCGGCCACCACGCGGTGGATCGTGGTCTGCGGTACGTGGTTCGCCTTCAGGCTGGTGTGAGGCTCTGCCGCTGAAGCGATCGTCGCGGCTCCCAGGGCCACTGTGCCTTGAGAGAGAAAGCTTCTGCGAGTCATATGTTCCTCCAGAACAGCAGATTGCACAGTATTGGTAAGAACTGCTACCGGACAGAGTTGCCTCTGCGATTTAGGTAGGACTTCGCGGAATCAGCCATGGTCAACACCGCCGCACCGAGCATGATGGAATCCTTGACAATGAGCCTGCCCACTCCGGACAGATATGGGAAGCCATGGTGCGCGTCACCAAGTGCCGGCACCCAGGCCTCCGGGGTTGTCACAAGAAAGGAAAGCGTTGTGAGCGACATCAGGACGAGGAGGCCACTGCCGATTGCAGACGCTTGCGGGAGTACAGGATAAAGCGCGATCAACAGAGCCAGGGTCACGATGATAATGCCGAGACCGTTAGAAACAAGGTAGGTGTTGTTTGACTTCTGCCATTCCTGGTTGGCCGGCTTTACCTCTCCTTCCTTGTTCATATGTGGACGGTACTCCGGCGCCGGATGGTGATACATGAAGCTGGCAAAGGGGCTGTTGGCGACCAGTGGAACGATACTGTCGGCCTCGTAGCTGGCAAACTTCAGCCCCCCAATCCAGAGAAGGACGATCACTAATCCTAGACGGAGTAGCCCCATCCCGAACTTTTCGAGACCGGCGGCAAGTGTGAAGACACGTACAGTCCAACTCCTGGATTCAGCTACTGAATGACTGGTCATAAGATCTCCTCAAAATATAGTTCTTAGGTAACACACGGCTACTTCTGCCACCGGTGCTCATGGGTTCACAGATTTACTTGACCGGCGCAGAGGAAAACAGGTACATCAAACCTTCGGACATCGTGGGGTGAGTCACGATCAGGTCGCGCAGAGCCGTGTAAGGTAGCCCTGCGCTCATGGCTAGCTGAACTGGAGCGAGCAGCTCCCCTGCGCCTACTCCAAGCGCCGTGAATCCCAGAATGCGATCGTCCGGCGCTATCAGAGCCTTCAAAAACCCGGCAGTCTCGCCGAGAGTGCGTGTGCGTAGTACAGCCGCCATGGGGAGTTTCACAAGCCGGTATTCAATTGCCTCGCGTTTGGCGTCATCTTCATGGAGGCCAACGTGCGCGAGTTCGGGATCGGTGAAGAGCGTATACGGCACCTGCCGACCTGTGGTCGAACGGCTCTCGCCCTTTAGTGTTTGGTGCACGATCCGATAGTCGTCATAGGCGATGTGAGTAAAGTGTGGGCTGCCTGCGCAATCTCCTACCGCATACACCCCTTCGGCTGTGGTTTGCAACGAGGCATTGACCTTGATGTGCCCCGTGGAACTCAGTTCGATGCCGGCCTTTTCCAGGCCGATTCCATCTGTGTTCAGTAGGCGGCCGGCAGCGACGAGGATATGCGTGGCTTCGATCATCTCTTCCCCGGCTGCGGTACGTACGCGCGCCATAACAGAGTCACCCGAGCGCCCGCTTACCGACTCCAAAGTACAGCCCAGTCGGAATTGAATTCCTTCTCCTGCCAGCACCTCGCTAAGCGCGGCGGTAACATCCTCGTCCTCGTGTGACAGTAGGCGCTCGCCTCGATTGATCACTGTTACACGGGAACCAAAGCGCGCCATGGCTTGTGCGAACTCAAGCCCCACGTATCCCCCGCCCAACACAAGCAGATGCTCAGGCAATGTGTCGAGTTCGAGTTCTTCCACGTGCGTCATCGGCTGCGCAGCACGAAGCCCGGGGACGTCCGGAACAGCGGCGCGCGATCCGGTGCTCACAATCACAAGGTTTGCGGTGAGCAGGCGGGTACCGCCCTCCTGAAGCTTTACGGATATTGTGCGAGGCCCTACAAACTCGCCCTCACCGCGGACGAAGGCAACCTGGCTCGCAGCAAATCGCTTCTCATGCACATCGACAAGACCCCGAACCATCGCACGCTTCCTCTCGCGCACCACCCTCATGTCGATGCCCGGCGCGGGCCTGTGCATCCCGAACGCCTCCAGCCTTTGCGCGTACCAGGCCACCTTGGCCGAATGCACAAAATTTTTGCTTGGCAGGCAGGCGATGTTCGGGCACGAGCCGCCGATGTATCGCCTCTCGATGAGTGCTACTCTCTTGCCTTCAGAGCCCAGGGACCAGCTCAGGTATTTGCCTGCTTCTCCGCTTCCAAGAACTAGGACATCGACCGTTTCTACTGTGGACTGTGTGCTATTCGGCATCGTCACTCCCTTACGTCGTTGCGCTTAAACGCTCTTATTCGGCCAGTTTTGGTTGTAGACGGCCCCGGTTCCACGTTTACCAACCAGCGAGCAGCGTGATTCCGAACCGTGGAGCTGCCGCCTTCATTCGCTCAATATCTTCAGGAGAGGGGGCTTGCGGTGCCTCACCGGGAGCTCGCAGGTGCCCGCCTTCGGCCAGAAATCCCTCAAAACCGCTGGGTGTACAAAGTAGAAGGTAATGCATTGGAAGACCACTGCTATTCATCAATTGGTGCGGAACACCACGCGGTAGAAAGATCGTCTCTCCAACTCTGACCGACTGCTCCTCGCCAGCGATGAGGGCTCGCATCTCGCCCTCCAGCATATAGAGCGTTTCGTCATCGTGTTCATGGACGTGAATGGGTGTGCGTGTAGGCCCTGTGCTTCTGTTTTCGAACATGGAGAATGCACCCGCAGTTTCTTTTCCCGTCAGGTGTTGCTTCATGAGGACGCCAGCGAGAATGTATTCGGGTTCGGACGGCATGAGGGCTCCTTCGGCGCATCAGAGTCGTTCGCCCGAAGGCATCGGCGGCATTCAGCCTTTGCGTCAAGCGAGCGCTCTTTATTCCTGCTCACTCATACTCACGCAACGCACAAACCTGAAGTTCACTCTCCGTATCACGATCTTCACGCCCAGTCTCATCGCGCTGCATGGTGAGCGCCTGCGGAGCGCTTCATCTGCTTTCGTTCTTCCGTTGTGCCGCAAGCCAGGCCATCGGTGGTTTCCCGACAAGCTGAGAAAAGGTGCGAGTAAGCGCTCCTGTGCTGCTGTAGCCCACTGCCGGCGCCACCATTTTGAGTGGCTCACCCCTTTTGAGAAGAGATTGTGCAACTCCGATACGCCACTGAGTCAGGTATTCGAATGGAGTCTGGCCCATGATGCTCAAGAAATGAGCAGCAAAGCGCGCCCGAGACATTCCTCCTACATGTGCCAGTTCCTCAAGGCTCCAACCCTTTTCCGGTTCACGGTGAAAAGCCGCAAGCACACGCGAAAGATGGGGATCAGAGAGGGCAGTCAAAATGCCTCCCTGCATCACCTTGGAATCGATCGCGAAGCGAAGGAGAAGGACCAGAAAGTATTCCGCCAATCGGTCGACGGCCACCTGCCGGCCATCTTTGCTGTCGAATGCCTCCGCAAATAAGGACTCTGCTGTCGGAATAAGCGGGGGTGCGGCCGCGAGCGGAACCATCAGGAGCTTAGGCAGGGCGGAAGCGAGGGGATTGAGCATGCCCGCGCCGAACTCGACAAAGGCACATACGATATCTGCCCCTTCAGATCGGAATGTGTGCTCTGCTGGCCGGGGATAAAGCAAGACGCTCGGCTCCTCGACGTTGACCGTAGGCTTACCTGGTTCAAATATTGTCAGCGTGCCTCGGCGGAGAACATGCAGATGTCCCGCCGTTTTTGTAACGTGATCGCTCGACGCTCCACAGAGCGTGCCGGAGAAGAAGATCCGGGCGGAAAGGGAGAAGTGCGAGAAGAAGGGAGATAGTCGATCCAATCAGATACTCCTGGGCAATCTCTGGATACTCTGAGTGCGTTCCGGTGCGAGAAGCTACTGCATGATTACTTTGACGAATAGGTTGCCGGGCTCATTTCGCACCGTTGACGAGCTGAAGGGCAGAGAAAGGAGACAAAGCGTGCAGAGAAGACTTCGAGATAGCGTGGCGCTGGCATACAGCAAAAGCGGAGATCAGTACGATAGTTTATTGCTGGTTCACGGCTGGGGCTGTGACCACACCATCCTTATACGGCAACAAACCTTCTTCGAGCATTCTCATACTGTAATTAACGTTGACCTATGCGGACACGGGGAAAGCTGCGCGCCAAATCAGGTGTACTCGATTGCACAATATGCAGACGACGTGATTTGGCTTTGCGCGGAGTTGGGGATTTTACGAGCTTCGGGGATAGGCCATAGCATGGGCGGTGCTGTGGCCTTGGAGAGGGGCTACAGGAATCCTGCGCTCGTTGAATCGGTAGCAATGCTTGACACTGTCTTTCAACCTCCCTCCAGCTTGAATGATATTCTCGACCCTCTGATCCCCGGATTGATGGAGGCTGAGTATGAGGCAACTTATAGGTCGATTATGAAAGCGCTTAGCCTCCGATCGGATTGTGCAGCTCTGGACGCTGTTCTCAAAAATTTCCCAAAGGCCACACAACACGTCCTCCTGTCTTCTCTGAAGGGTCAGATGGAGGACCACGAGTTCGCTGCGGCTGCTGCAGGTTGTACTGTGCCAGTGGCCTACATAGGGACCACACAGCCACTCGCCGATCTTCTCAGGCTCAAAGAGCTCATCCCTGGCCTGATGATTGGAAAATCTCTCGGTGCCGGTCATTTCGCTCCCTTGCTTGTCCATGATCAAGTCGATGCAATGCTGCTATGTTTCCTAACGTTGGTGCGACTTGATAAGAAAGCGTCGATCCAATCGGACCACTCACGAACAGTCGCAAACACTCCGCAGTTTGTGGATTTATAACTTACCAGTCAAAACAGCGAAATCAAGGAAGGAGGTTTGCCGCAAACGGGGCACTTATGGTCTGGGATGGCCTTGGCTTCTCCGATGCCCACTCCAGCCGATGCACGTCACGTGTTTTGTTCGAGGCAAGAACCGCTTTCAGGTAAGCACGGCCTGCTCTGCATTGGAAGATGGTTCGCCAAGCGGCTCTGGTACTGATGGGCCTGATTCTTTTCTGCTGAGCCATTCGTCGAGTACCGCCTTTGTCATGCTGCGAGATAGACAGGAGCCATGCAGCTTTGGTTGGTGCAGTGTGATGAACCTCGATTAAGAAGCAGATGAACAGCCCACACGAGCGAGGAGTTGCAATCAGTAGCCGGGAAATTCAGCCATTATGGAAGAGTATTTTTTCAACAAAAGTCGAGAGGAGCAGCAATGAAAGCTTATGTCGTCAAAAACGCGAATGGCCCCTTCCAGAAGATGGAGGTGAAGCGGCCAAGTCCCTCAGCCAATCAGGTGCTGGTCAAGGTTATCGCCAGCGGCGTCAATCCCCTGGACACCAAGATTCGAGCAGGCCAGGCGGAGCATGCCAAGCAGCCATTTCCTGCGGTATTGGGCTTGGACATGGCTGGCATCGTCGAGTCTGTTGGCTCTGACGTGACCACGTTCCGTCCCGGTGACGAGGTATTCGGGATGGTTGGGGGTGTTGGCGGCCTGCAAGGCACGTTAGCTGAGTTTGTGGCAGCCGATGTGGCGTTGCTGGCGCACAAACCTAAGCTTCTGACTATGCAGCAAGCGGCGGTTATGCCACTTGTGACAATCACGGCTTGGGAAGGTCTGGTAGATAAGGCCAAGGTCCAACCGGGGCAGACCGTGCTGATCCACGCTGGCGCTGGGGGCGTGGGATATGCTGCAGTGCAGATCGCTCTTGCCCGTGGAGCGAAGGTGTACGCGACAGTTTCACAAGACAAGCGAGCGCTTGTGCAAGCTCTCGGCGCGACCCCAATCGACCGGTATGCATCCATGCACGACTACCTGAATGAATGCACCGGAGGAGAGGGCTTCGACGTAGTCTATGACACGCTGGGCGGAGCGGTCCTGGACGCATCGTTCGCCGTCGTCAAACGGTACACGGGGCACGTGGTGAGTTGTCTTGGCTGGGGCACACACTCCCTCGCGCCACTCTCCTTCCGCAGCGCCAGCTATTCCGGCGTGTTCACACTTTTCCCCTTGTTGGCAGGGCTACAGCGGGCCCATCAAGGATCAATCCTGGCCGAGGTAGCGAAGCTTGTGGAGAAGAAGCAACTGCAACCTCTTCTTGCGGACGTACAGTTCGGGGGAGACGAGATCGCGGCAGCGCATGAGTTGGTTGCGCGTGGAAGCAACGGCAAAGTCGTCGTGCAGATCTAGTGCGTTGCCCCAATGCACAGGAGATTGACATCATGGACGTACAGCACGCCGGCAGTTGCTCCCACCTATCCTCTAGCTGCCGGGCAGGACATGCCCGGCGTTTCGGAAGCGGGTTGGAGAGCCCTAAGTGACAGGAGGTTCGAGGTCCGGAGGTGCCTGAATCTGCAGAAGTGGTACGACACAAGAAAGTGTTCTTTCGCTCAGCATCCGTCAACTACGAGACAGCCGTTCCAGGAACACTAAGGCTGGTCCCCGGTAAAAAGTTGGAGGCACATCTGCGCAGACTGGCGGAGATGCAAGAGATGTTGTTCGGTGACCGCTTGACTAGTCAATGCCAGCGAGCAGCCGTCATGGAAGAGTTGGAGTGGTGCAATGCCGCACCCGTTGCAACGTATTTATCGTGATTAAGTGTGTCCGAGGGGAAGATGAGTGGCCCCCAGGTCATCAGGATCGTCAGCTAATCGCTGAATTTGAGTGGAATTCAGATTCGTTGTGCCGAGGCCAGCACTCGCGTCGCCATCCGTAGAGCTTCCATCCACCTGCACTTCAGACTGAACTTGCGCGACGGCTAGCTGAATATTCTGGTGAACTAACATCCCGGAACGAATAGCCAAGAATGAGCTTCTTGGTAGCGAACCCTTCCGCCGTTACGGTAATGGTGATAGTTCCGTTTGAGATGCACGGGATGAAATAGCGACCGGATGTGTCAGTCTGGCCCGTTTGGTTTGCGCCGATCTGAACTGTTGCCCTGGGCAAAAGCGCGCCGGTGGTATCCGTGACAACCCCATCAAGCTGTGCGGCGCCGGGGCACAGCTCCTGTGCAGTCGCCCAATGAGCAACGCCTCCGGTTGCATACAAGAGAATCAACGCAAAGTGCCCCTTTTTCATCAGCCACCTCTCCACACACCCAAACTCACAGAGAGGACAAAGAGATTCCAGCACTTTGCAAGGAAGGCTCAACCTAAGGCGGGAAACGACGCATTTCTTACGGCGAACTTACGTGCAGGATGAGTGTAGGCACACGGTGCTTTGTGTCATTCCCGTTGGAAGTTTTAGGAATCGTTTGGGAATCTTTGCCAACTTGGTGATCCACACAAGCCTTACGCTCGTGACAGATGTTCGTTAGCGAGCACTCCTATCGAGGAACGTGCACAAGGTCCTATCCGTTCGATTTGCGCAGAGGTCAATGCCATGTGGTACAGCCCATCACTGCAGCAGATCCTGTTCCTCCACACCGTCTTGGAAGAGGGCAGCCTTGTTCAGGCCGCAAATCGTCTTCATACGACCCATTCCACCATCTCCAGAAGCCTCAAAGCACTAAGCAACGAACTCGGGATGGATCTTTTGGACAAGACACCACGTGGCCTGAAGCCAAGCGATGTCGGGAGAGTGTATGCGGCCCAGATGCATAAGAGCTTAGAGCAGGCAAGGTTGGCTTTCGATCTTGCACGATACGAAGCCGATCTGCATCGGCGGCCTTTTTACATCGGTCATTCGACGTACATCCACGGCAGCCTTCTCCCTCTGCTGGAACAATTCGTTCTGCCAGGCGGCGAAGCGCCGCGAATCATCCTCAGAAGCTATCCAATGACACAGTTGGTACGCCGTGGACGGAACGGAGAACTCCGGGCGTCTTTTGGCGTGCTGCCCATCGTGGATAAAGATCTCTGGGTTGAAAGAGTGGCATACGAGCCGTTCAGCGTCTGCATAGCGGAACGCCATCGCTTTGCCGCTCATTCACGATTAGCAGCACGGGAGCTGCGCCACGAGACGCTTGTCTGGATACCGAGAAGTCTTCACCGATCGTTTTATGACCAGGTTATGAACTATCCTGCAAACGCTGCAATTCGATCCGCAGCGCTTCCAGGAGGCTCCTACGATCACACAGGCGCTCGACTTCGCCGCCCACGGTGTTGGGATAGCTCTGGTTCCGAAATCGGCATCGCGCTTTCAGCGCGCTGGTGTTCTCTTCAAGCCTTTGACTGATGAATTGATACGCATCGAGACCGCTCTCTTTCTACGCAACGACCAGGCGCGCACATCAATGAAAGATTTTATTTCTGTTGCCCTGTCCGGGATCGCAGCGCTGAAGCTCAATCCCCTCGCAAAGCGGTAAGCTTGTCCGTCTGCGTTCAAAGGGCCGAACAGATTTGCGGTCTATACAGCCCCGCGTAGGCTGGACGGGCAAACACCGGAGTCGCATAATTATGAGCATAGAGGAGGGCTGTTCATGAAGAAATCCTTCTAGTCTATATCTCAGGTAGTTTGCTTTTTCCATCGTGCAATGATGCAAAGAAGCCGAGCAACGCCAATCTCACTGTCGCAATTGACCAATCTCTATCGAGACATGACGAAGCGTGCTCTTCAATCAATCGTCAGTTTCCGGTTGATGTTCCTCGCTCTCAGCCAAAGGACCAGTATGGGACTGAATCTAAGCTGGTCACATTGGAGCAAGCTGGCCTGTTACACGCAAGTGACACAACAGCAGTTGTACACGGCATGCTCGATGCGCTGAACGGCCCAACCCGTCCACAGCCTGTACGACATTATGAACTCACGGACGAGGGAAAGAAATACTTCCGACTCATACCTGGAGGCGTTATGGGGCAAACTGCCGCGTTCTGCTATGGACAGAAAAGCGTAGACTCCATCATTAATCGGACCGACCCAGTGTCTACAGGAGGAACTTCTCAGACGGAAGTCACTTACACCTACAAGATCGCGTCCCTTGCTGCATGGGCAAACCGCGCCGATGTTCAACAAGCCTTTCCAGATGTCAAGGTACAGTAAACGGTGCCTCAAAAGTGAATCAGGTCGCCGGACTCCAGTTGACCGATAAGGGATGGGAAGTCCCCGGAATATGAGGCATTGCAGGCGTTCGGTTCATCGGGTTTAAGAGCATTAAGCCATCGTGGAACGTTGTTCTTAAGAGCGCACCCCTCATGTCACTTGCCCTAAGTTAAAGTAAACAAAGGAAACTTTTGATCGAGGTTGCACTTCAGAGCAGAGAGGGGCGAAGATAAGGCGAAGGAGAGCGCCTTGGTCGCCGCTGGTTCAGTTCGCAGACAAATCGAAGAGGCGCTGGCTCATCGGGTGCCAGGAGCGCTATCGCCACGGCAACGCACGATTATCCCGCGTGTTGCATCCGGTGTGCCGGAGATCGACGCGTTACTCGGTGGCGGGTTGCCGGTTGGGGCTATCACTGAGGTAATCGGTTCTGCCTGCTCTGGACGGACCTCGTTTGCACTAGCCTTCATTGCAGAGGTCACCTGCGCCAGCCAAACAACGGCATGGATCGATGTTGCGGATACGCTTGATCCCGAGTCAGCCGCCGCCACAGGCGTGGACCTGAATCGGCAGCTCTGGATTCGGTGTGGGAGTGGCAGCAAACAGCCAAAAGGTAATCTGGCGCAGCCATCCGATGTGCCTGGCCTGCTTTGCGGAGAGCCTCGAAAGTCGCCTTCGGGGAGAGGCGGTAGTCCACATCCCCGCAATGAGGTACGTGGAATGCCTGAAGCGATTCAGGCGTTGCTGCAGCACGACGAACGGTGCCGATTGGAGAAATCAGGCACAGCGGAGACCCACTATCCAAATCCAATTACACAGGATGGCGAGAACCCCGTCGAAGCGCGACGGCGTCGCAAGAATATTGGCACACCCGGAATGCCGAACCGTTCATTGCAACCAGAGGTGGACAGTACATCTTCGCGTCGTGCGTGGGATCGAACGGAACAAGTTCCGACCGACCGGCAACCACCGCGACGCGGGGAGCACTTCCACCAACAGGCGCGTCACCCGGCAGCGATCATGCCTTGCTGTGCAGAGACGCCGACGATGCGCATACAAGCACGTCGAGGAAGTGTGAGTTCCACACCAGCGTTGAACAAAGACGCGTTGCTCGAAAAGACGCCGGCCTTCGGCACAAAAACTGAGGCGAAACGGTCGAAGACCTTGACAGCGCTCGACCAGGCCATCCGAGCCGCTGATCTGCTACTGAGCGCAGGGGGCTTCGCAGCGCTGGTTCTCGACCTGGGCAGCACGCCGGCCGAGTTTGCGTCTCGCATCCCGATAGCGACGTGGTTTCGCTTCCGGGCAGCAGCGGAACGTTCTTGCACCACCGTCCTGTTGCTGACGCAACATCCGTGCGCACGCTCCAGTGCGGGGCTTGTGCTGCGGCTCAAAGCATCAAGCGTCACCACTGCTGGCAACCTGTTCACCGGAAGGAGCTACGAAGTCTCCGTCAGCCGTAAGCGCTTCGAGGCTGTCGAAGAGCAGCCTCATGAAGCGGGAAAGGTTGTTGCCATGCGCAAGCCGCCGCAGAGCGAATGGTGCGCAACCTGGTCTCGAAACACAGCGTGGGTACCATTTGCAGAGAGGGCGCGTGAAAAGACTATGCTTGCATGGGCAGATAAACGATGAGCGGATTTCTCCAGCCGCTCTATTTTTGTCTCCGGGTCCCCGAGTTCGCGGCACAGGCCATGTTGCGGCTGCGATCTGCAGAGCGCACGATGCCGGTTGCCGTAATCGAAGGCGTGCCACCGTTAGAAACGGTGTGTGCGGCTAACTCTCGCGCCCGGCGTATGGGAGCAAAACGCGGCTTATCGCGTGCTGAGTTGGATAGTTTCCCCGGTCTCCGTGTGCTCCGCCGTTCCCTTGCGGAAGAGCGCAGCGCACGTACGGTCCTGCATGAACTGGCGGCCAGCTTCACGCCAAGATTTCAGGATTTAACCCAAGACAATAGATCGGCAAACAGCGCCAGTAACAATCAAGTCGGCGCACTCCTGCTCGTCTTAGATATGACGGGAACCGAGCGTGTGTTCGGACCGACAGATATGGCTGCACGCGGACTAATGCGAGCCGCCCACGAGCTTGGTTTTCAGGTTCGCGTGGGTGCAAGCGCGAATCTCCACGCCGCAGTGTGCACGGCGCGGTCATCACCGAAGTCGATTGCCATTCTCCAGCCCGGCACGGAAGAGACCTTCCTCGCCGGGCTGCCCCTCGACGCGCTTTCACCGGGCGAAACAGAGGCCGAGACGCTTGCGCTGTGGGGCATCCGCACGGTGGGTGAACTTGCCGCGCTGCCCGAGATCGCCGTGGTTGCACGTCTGGGCGAACCGGGACGAACGCTGCACCAGCTAGCCCGCGGTATACACCCTCATCTGCTAATTCCAGAGGAGCCTGCTTTCTCACTTGTGGAGCGTGTCGAGTTTGACGCGCCGGTCGATCATCTCGACTCGCTGCTCTTCGTACTCGGGCCAATGCTTCGCCAGTTGCTGGTTCGTGCCGGTCTGCGTGCTCTTGCGCTTGCCAGCATTACACTCACGCTTGGCCTGGAAGGTGCGCCCGAGCACAGTCGCACGGTCAAGCCCGCACTGCCGCTCTTTGACCATGCAATCTTGCTGAAGTTGGTTCAGCTCAATTTGCAGACACACCCACCCTGTGCGGGCATTCTAGCGGTCAGTATCAGCGCCGAACCTGGACCTCGTGCTGAGATGCAGACCGGTTTATTCATGCCGCAGACGCCCGAGCCGGCACGCCTGGAGGTGACACTTGCACGGCTTTCCGCATTGGTTGGCGAAGATCGCGTAGGTCGCGCAAGACTGCTGGATACGCACGCGCCCGAAGGCTTTCGCATGGAGCGCTTCTCTGTGACGTATGCTCCACGGCCATCTTTATCGCAGACATCTGAAACCATGCTTCGCAACGGTATCGCGCTTCGAAGGCTGCGTCCGCGTGTGCCAATTGTTTCGCATTCAGACCATGCCGCGCCGAAGACTTTTTACTTATATGGCCTTCGTTACAGTGTTCGCCGTGTTCATGGTCCATGGCGACGCAGTGGGCAGTGGTGGACCCCGGAGGTCTGGTCGCATGAGGAGTGGGATGTAGAGGCTGAAGCTGACACAAACGCGAATGACTCTGCATTACTGTGTCTCTTCACCCATGATCTGCTGCGCCGCGAATGGCTGGTTGAGGGGCTTTATGACTAGAGCCAGTCGCGTATGAAGGGCGGCTACATCGAACTGCACGCCGCCAGCGCGTTCAGCTTCCTTGAAGGTGCGTCGGTGCCTGAGAACCTGATTCGGGCAGCTTTTGAGTGCGACATGCCAGCCATGGCTCTGCTCGACCGCAACGGCGTATATGGGCTGCCGCGCTTTCATGCCTCCGCAGAGGCAAACAAGATGCGTGGCCACGTCGGTGCTGAAGTTGCTGTGGGTGATTGGGGTGTGCGGCTTGAGCCGCCTGCCTGGGCGCCGCACCATCACGCACCCGAACCGATTCGCCTGCCGCTGCTTTGCGCCTCTCGCACCGGATACCAGAACCTGTGCCGCATGATAACGCGGTACAAGATGCGGGAGCGCGGCAAAGCTGAAGGTATGGCAACCGCCAACGATCTAGCCGAGTTCGCTCCCGGCTTGATCTGCCTGACAGGCGGGGACGAAGGACCGCTCGTCGCCGCGCTGACCCACGGTGGCGAAGCTGCAGGTCGTAAATTGCTCGAACAACTGGTCCGGCTGTATGGCCAAGCCAATGTGTACGTCGAACTCCAACGTCATGGGGAGCGTGCCGAAGAATGGCGCAACCAGGCTGCGATTCGTCTCGCCGAATCGTTGCGGCTTCCGCTGCTTGCGACGAATGGCGTACGTTATGCCACGCAATACGAGCGTGAGGTTTTGGATGTTTTTACGGCCATTCGTCACAAGACGGATTTGGAGCGTGCCGGGCGTTTGCTGGCGCTCAACTCGCAGCGTCAGGTGCGCTCCGCACGAGTCATGCGCCGACTATTCCAAGATCTACCGGAAGCCGTCGACAACACGCTATTACTCTCGGAACGCCTGGAGTTCACACTCGAAGATCTTGACTATGAGTTCCCGCGCTATCCAACATCGGATGGAAGGCCCATGGCGGTGTTCCTGCGTGAGCGCGTTGCCGCCGGCATTGCTAACCGCTATCGGCCCAAGAACGATGCCACGCTCTTCGCCAAGGCACAGCAGCAAGCCGAACGTGAACTGAAACTTATCGAGCAGCTCGGCTTTGAGGGGTACTTCCTCATCGTCTGGGACATAGTGGAATATTGCAAGGCCAACGGAATACTCATTCAAGGTCGGGGCTCCGCAGCCAACTCGGTCGTGTGCTATGCACTAGAGATTACGGCCGTCGATCCAGTCGGCATGGATTTGTTATTCGAGCGCTTTCTGAATGAGAACCGCAGCGAGTGGCCCGACATCGATTTGGACCTGCCATCCGGTGACCGGCGTGAGCAGGCGATCCAGTATGTGTACCAGCGCTATGGCGAGCTTGGCGCGGCGATGACGGCCAACGTCATTACCTATCGCGGTCGCTCGGCGGCGCGAGAAGTAGGCAAGGCGCTCGGCTTTGATCGAGAGGCGCTGGATCGTCTGTCCGGGCTGGTCGGCCAGTGGGAGTGGAAACAGAAGGATGAGACACTTGCCGACAATTTCCGGCACGCAGGCTTCGATCTGGGCCATCGCCGCATTGCGAAGTATATCGAGCTGTGCGAGCGCGTCCAAGATCTGCCGAAGCACTTGGGGCAGCACTCCGGCGGCATGGTCATCTGCCAGGGCCAGCTCAACTCCATCGTGCCGCTGGAGCGTGCGACGATGGTGGGCCGCACGGTCGTCCAGTGGGATAAGGAAGACTGTGCTGCGATGGGCATGGTTAAAGTGGACCTGCTCGGGCTCGGGATGATGGCCGTCCTCAAGGATTGCATCTCCCTCGTACCCAAACACTACGGCGAACACCCGGATCTTGCTCAACTGCCGGAAGGCGACAAGGCGACCTACGACGCGCTCTGTAAGCCTGATACGGTTGGCATGTTTCAGGTGGAAAGCCGCGCACAGATGGCCTCCATCGTGCGCAACGCACCACGCACGTTCTATGACATCGTCGTCCAGGTGGCCATCATCCGGCCCGGTCCCATCGTCGGCAAGATGATGCATCCCTACATGCGGCGGCGGCGCAAGGAAGAGGAGATTACCTACCCTGTCGAAAGTCTGCGGCCCGTGCTGGAACGTACCCTCGGCGTGCCGCTATTTCAAGAGCAGTTGCTGCGCATGGCGATGGTCGTAGGCGGTTTCACTGGCACTGAAGCGGAGGAGCTGCGTAAAGCTGTCGGGATGCGCCGAAGTTGGGCGCGCATGGAGGTGCTTATGGCAAAGCTCCGCGAAGGCATGGCCGCGAACAACATCGAACCGCACACGCAGGAAGCGATCGTCGGTAGCATTCAGAGCTTCGCCTTATACGGGTTTCCCGAGAGCCACGCTGCCAGCTTCGCCTTGATCGCCTACGCCTCGGCCTATTTCAAGGTCCACTACCTTGCGGCCTTCACGTGTGCCATGCTGAACAACCAGCCCATGGGGTTTTACATGCCTGCCGTGCTGATCAAAGACGCACAACGTCACGGTCTTCGTGTCAAGCCCATCGACGTGCAGGTCTCTCGCGACGAGTGCACGGTAGAGCATGAACCGGACGGCTCTCTCTCGCTTCGCCTTGGGCTGCTCTATGCCAAAGGCCTCCGCCGCGCAACCGCTGCGGCTCTGGTCGCTTCCCGTGACTCGCATGGCCCCTTCCGCACGATTGAAGATCTAAGCCAACGTGTACCTTCTCTGAGCCGCAAAGACCTCGCGCAGTTGGCCCGAATCGGCGCGCTGAATTGGCTCGAATCCGTCGAGCACCGCCGCGATGCTCTCTGGCAAGTAGCGGAGATTGGACGTCCCGCCGGACCTCTATTCAGAGTGACCCATGAAGACGAATCACAGATCATCGCGATCTCATCTTCAGCATGGCTGGGCACATCTCGCGGCCTTACGCCGCTACGCCGCATGAGCACCGACGAGCGGCTGGTTGCCGATTATGCTGGCACGGGCGTTACAGCCGGTCCGCACCCGCTCAGCTTTCGGCGGGACCAACTGCGAGTCGCACGCATCCTTTCTGCGGCAGAACTTCACGCCCGACCGGATAGGAGCTATGTCACTCATGCAGGTGCGGTCATCGCTCGCCAGCGCCCAGGCACGGCTCTCGGCTTTATCTTCCTCAGCCTGGAAGACGAAACGGGCATCTCGAACGTCATCATTCATCCCGACCTATACGATTATGACCGCCTGCTTGTGACCCGCGGCAGGTTCTTCCTCGTGCATGGCCGACTCCAAAACCGGGATGGTGTCATCCATATTCGCGCCGAACGCCTGGAAGAGCTTGCCTTGGGTCTGGAGCACCTCGCTCTTCAATCCCACGACTTCCACTAAGAGTTGTAGAAGGAAAGCAAGCGCGGCATATAGGAAGTAGCTTTGGCAAAGATCCTGTCTTTGAAACTTCTTCCGCTAGGCCTGCGCTCTGCTCTGCATCGATTGCAGCTGGCCGGGAATATGGCTCATCGTTAGTGGCGACCAACTCTTTGCCGAACAACCCGCAATTTCGACAGGCTTAACAGTCCAAATGGATCCGCTCGCACGGCGACTCAAGGGGTTTCCTACACCCTAGAGAGCCGTTACATGCTCGAACAGGAGCCGAAATGTAAACTAATCGCATGCTATGACAGACAATCTCAGTCCGGGAAAGAGAAGCATTCTTATGTCGCGGGTGCGTGGCAAGAACACGGCCCCCGAGATGCTATTACGGTCCGCGTTGCATCGTGCTGGATACCGTTATTCGCTCCACAGGAAGGACTTGCCCGGAAAGCCCGACATCGTCTTCAGTTCGCGGCGCAAGATCGTCTTCATTCACGGCTGCTACTGGCACGGCCATGAGAACTGCAAACAGGGAGGACTCGCCAAGTCCAACCAGGCGTTTTGGATAGATAAGCTTGCAAAGAACCGCACCAGAGATTGCCGTGTAACAAAGGACCTGAAAGCTGCTGGTTGGCAGGTTTGTGTTGTATGGAGTTGCAGTCTTCGTAGTGTCCGAAAACTATCCGATACCATCGCTCGGGTGACGCGCTTTCTGGAGAGCTGAGAAATGCAAAGTGAAGAAACCGGAAAAGATGTAGTCTCGCTTGCTCCGACCAAAGCATTCTTCGTCAATATGCTGACGAAGGATATCGAGTTGGAAGATGCCATCCTCGATTTGTTGGACAACTGCGTGGATGGCGCCCTCCGCTCGGTAAAGAATCCGGCAGACGCCGAGCGACCATACGAAGGCTACTACGCGGAGTTGACATTCTCAGGAACAGAATTTTCTATCAGAGACAATTGCGGTGGCATATCCAACGATGTGAGGGATTCTGCGTTCCGCCTCGGTCGTCCCCCTGGGGATAAGACAGATGAAAATCTTCCGACCGTCGGAACCTATGGCATAGGAATGAAGCGTGCCATATTCAAAGTCGGTTACGACTGCCTGATTCAAAGTCATACGACCGATGGCGGCTTTTCTGTTCATATCTCCCGTGAATGGATGGCGCAAGAAAATACCTGGGAGATCCCGGTTGACGACTTCACTTCTCAGGACCCACCAGGCACCAAAATCACCGTAAACGAATTGCGTACAGGAGTCGCATCCGCTTTCGACGGACCTGCTTCATTCCGCGATTCGTTCAAATCGCGTGTGTCGCAGTATTACAGCGTTCTGATTGAAAAAGGTTTTGAAGTACGAATCGACACCAAGCCCGTTCCGTCGATGCCTCTATCGCTGAGGTCTGCGGACTTGGAGGCGGTTGCTAAATCGACCGGCATCGCACCCTACATCTATGAGAGCGACAATGATGGGGTTCACGTCGAAGTGATGGTGGGCTTTTTCGCCCCCTTTGACAGCGATCCAGACGAAGACCCAACCGCCGGACGAGCAGAGGAAGCTGGCTGGACGATAGTTTGTAACGACCGAGTCATCATCTACAAAGACAAAAGCATTCTGACTGGGTGGGGAGATGGAGCACCTAATTACCATCCACAGTTTCGCCAGATTTCAGGTCTCGTTACTTTTACATCACCAGAACCCGCGAAGCTTCCCATCACGACTACCAAGCGAGGCATTAATGCGCAGAATCCCGTCTTTCTGGAAGTTAGAAAGCGGATGCGCGATGGACTCAAGGTATTCACCGCATTCACGAACTCTTTAAAGAAAATTGATGCCAAGGAACGAGACGATCTTTTCAGAACCGCGAGTCCAGTTGAGGTCAAAGTCCTTCGAGGACAAGCATCGAAGATCAAGCCGGAATCATGGACTACTGATCCGGCCCTGAAGATATGAGACTTTTTCAGTGCACATAGCGTCTCATGGTTATGGAGAAGATAGATTCGCGGAGGTTGCCGGAAGCTGCTTTGAACGAACGTCGTCGCCGGGCTGTGAAGC